>JAZSJO010000194.1:0-9975 GCA_045534365.1 Eubacteriales bacterium | reverse complement strand
GACGACAATATAATCCACGTTGACGGCTCGGTCGATCCTATGCGCGACCTTGAGACCATCAATATGGAGCTTATCTTCTCGGATATGGAAATGGTCGAGAGAAGGATAGACAGAACGAAGAAGGCTATGAAGGGCGACAAGACTCTTGCGGGCGAGCTTGCGCTCTTTGAGAGGATATACGCTACGCTTGAGAGCGGACTTTGCGCGCGTACTATGGACTTGACAGATGACGAGCTTGCTTGTCTTTACGACACGCCCCTTCTTACTATGAAGCCCGTAATATACGTCGCTAACGTAAGCGAGGACGAGGCGACCGCCGAGCCCGTGGATAACGAGGCTTATATGAAGGTCAAGGAGTTTGCCAAGACCGAAAACAGCGCGGTCATCGCGGTCTGCGCGGGAATCGAGGCGGAGATAGCAGAGCTTGAGGCAGACGAGAAGGCTATGTTCCTTGCCGATATGGGAATCGAGGAGAGCGGTCTTGATAAGCTTATCAAGGCGAGCTATTCCTTGCTCGGTCTTATCAGCTATCTGACGGCGGGACCCGAGGAGGTCAGAGCCTGGACTATCACCAAGGGAACGAAGGCTCCCCAGGCGGCAGGTAAGATACACAGCGACTTTGAGCGCGGCTTTATAAGAGCCGAGATCATAGCGTTTGACGACCTCGTCGCTTGCGGTAATATGGTCGCCGCGAAGGAAGCGGGACTTGTCCGCAGTGAAGGTAAGGAATACGTTATGAAGGACGGAGATATCGTTCTGTTCAGATTTAACGTTTGATAAAAAATGCAAAGAGGGGAGAAGACCCTTTTTGGTAAAAAGTGTTCTTCTCCCCTCTCTGCACTCACCCCTTATCTCCAAAAACTTATAAAAAGGATAAGAGAGCGGATTTAGTATTCGTTCTGAATTGAAAAATATGAGAATGAGAAAAAAGAAGCACGGTGAGGAGAGGATACTTGCCTGTGCGGAGTTATTGATACAGGATCCTACGGTATTGAAGGACGAGCCTTCAGTATCCTTTTCCGACAAGTCCAAGCCCCTTTGTCTTGAGATAGGCTGCGGAAAGGGCAACTTTGCGGTTGGAATGGCGCAAAAGCATCCCGAGGACAATTTTATCGCGATGGAACGAGTTCCCGACGTCTGCTGTATCGCGCTTGAAAAGGCCATGGCGCAGAAGGAGAGCCGCCCCGATAATCTTCGCTTTATCATCGGCAACGCCGACAATCTTGAGGAGTGGTTTCCCGAAAAGTGCCTTGACCGCATCTATCTTAATTTCAGCGACCCTTGGCCGAAGGCGGGACACGCAAAGCGTCGACTTACCCACAGAATATTCCTTGAAAGATATAAAAAGCTGCTTAAGGACGGCGGTCTTCTGATCTTCAAGACCGATAACGTCGGGCTTTTTGATTTCTCTCTTGAGGAGTTTGAGGAGTTCGGGCTTAAAATAGAGTGGATGACGCGCGATCTGCATAACAGCGAACGCGCCGAGGACAACGTAATGACCGAATACGAGGAAAATTTCTCTGAAAAGGGATTTACGATAAATTCTGCAATAGTAAGGTTTTGATATGAAGCGTTCTGAATTGGACAATCTGCCGGGCGGTGTTCTGGCGATATATAAAGGAGAGGGAATGACCTCTCACGACGTTGTAAACCGAATAAGAAGGCTTTATAACACGAAGAGAGTTGGACACGCGGGGACGCTTGACCCGATGGCGACGGGCGTGCTCGTCGTGTTCGTAGGCAGAGCGGCGAAGGCGTGCGAATACATCTCGTCGGACAGAAAGAGCTATAGAGCGACCTTGAGGCTGGGACTTACCACCGACACAGAGGATATTACGGGCGAGGCTTTGAGCCGTTCGGAGAATATTCCGTCTGCGGAGAGGGTTATAGAGACCTGCGGAGAATTCGTGGGAAAAATCAAGCAGGTGCCTCCAATGTATTCGGCTCTGAAGGTAAACGGACAAAAGCTTTACGACTTGGCGCGTCAAGGCGTGACGGTCGAGAGGGAAGCGCGAGAGATAACCGTGTATTCGCTCGATTGTACCCCGACGGCAAATGAAACGGATCATATTTTGACGGTTAATTGCAGCGGCGGCACGTATATCCGTACGCTTTGCGCCGACATCGGAGCGAAGCTCGGTTGCGGTGGTGTTATGGCAACGCTTGAAAGAGTCGAGGCCTGCGGCATTTCTCTTGACGAGTGCCATACTCTTGAAGAAATAGAGAATTTGACCGATGACGAGCGTCAGGCACTCCTTTTGCCGACCGAAAGGCTTTTTGACGATCTCGCGTCCGTTGCTCTGCCCGCTTTTTTTGAAAAGCTTTTCCGCGACGGTTGCCCGATCTATCAGAAAAAAATAAAAACCGATATTCCCGTTGGCTCCCGTGTGAAGATTTGCTCCGAGGACGGTCACTTTTTCGCTCTCGGCGAGGTCGTTGAGAGAGAAGAAGGAACGGCGATAAAATCGATGAAAATCTTTGAATTATAAAAACAAAAAGACGTTGAAACGATCTTCAACGCCTTTTTTCTCTTTTTTGTAGAGAGTTTTGAAGGATAGGGGGAGGATTTCGGAGCAGTTCGGATAGCGTAGTCTCCGATCGCGCAGACTTCTTCTCCTCTTAAGCAGCGTTTCATTGGTGAGAGTAGAGCAAATGCTTGCATTTGCGTACCGTAGCGCAGCGGAGGCAATTTTCTTGCCGACGGGGACAGAAAATGAACAAAGAAAAACTATTCGACAAATCAAAATTCAAATCCTTATTACACTTCCGCGATAAGCTTTTAAAACAAGGTCAACGGAAATTTTTCGATTTTCCGCTGACCTTGAGCTTTTTTGATTATTTTACAAATTCGTTGTAGATTGCATTGAGTGCTATCTCGAAATCGTGCTCGTCGACACCGATGACGATGTTAAGCTCACAGGATCCCTGATCTATCATTCTGATGTTAACGCCCGCGTTTGATACCGCGGAGAAGACTCTCGCCGCAGTACCCTTTGCCTTGACCATACCGCGTCCGACGACAGCGAGAAGCGCAAGGCCTTCCTCGACCGTCAGACTGTCGGGCTTGGTGCGTCTGGTTATTGCCTGAAGCACTCTTTCTCTGTGACCTTCAAGCTGTGCGGTGGAAACGATAACGCTCATTGTGTCGATACCCGAGGGGAGATGCTCAAAGGATACCTCGCTGTCCTCAAGCGATTCAAGCACCTTTCTGCCAAAGCCGACCTCGCTGTTCATCATATCCTTTTCGATAGTGATGACCGAGAAGCCTTTTTTGCCCGCGATTCCCGTGATGACGTGCTCGCTGTCGTAGCTGGACGCCTGAGAAACTATCATAGTGCCCTTGTCCTCGGGGCGATTGGTATTCTTTATGTTTATCGGAATGCCCGCATAGCGAACGGGGAAGATAGCGTCCTCGTGAAGTACCGTCGCGCCCATGTAGGAAAGCTCGCGAAGCTCTCTGTAGGTGATCGTGTCGATGGGACGGGGATCGTCGATGATGCGGGGGTCTGCCATAAGGAAGCCCGAAACGTCGGTCCAGTTCTCATAAAGGTCGGCTTCTGCCGCGCGGGCAACGATAGAGCCCGTGATGTCGGAGCCTCCGCGGGAGAAGGTCACGATAGTGCCGTTGGGGGCGATGCCGTAAAAGCCGGGGATAACGGCGTATTTGTGCTCCTTGAGCTCAAGGGAAAGGATATCGTTGGTCTTTTCCTCGTCGAACGTGCCGTTTTCGCGGAAGAATATAACGTTTTCCGCATCAATAAAATCAAAGCCGAGATACTTCGCAAGGATAAGACCGTTGAGGTACTCGCTGCGGCTTGCCGCGAAATCGCGTCCCGAATTGTGAAGGACTGCGTTTTTGATGTACTCGTATTCGCCCGAGAGGTCGAAATCAAGACCGAGCTCCTTTATGATGCCGTTGTATCTTTCCTTGATCTTGTCGTAATACGCTTCGATCTCCTCGGAGGAGGCTCTCGAGCGGACAAGCTCAAAGAAGGTGTAGAGCATATCGGTCACCTTCGTGTCGCCTGAAAAACGCTTTCCGGGAGCGGAGGGAACTACGTATCTGCGATTGGGATCTGCCTTTACTATTTCGGCAACGCGGCGAAAATGCTCCGCGTCGGCAAGGGAAGAGCCGCCGAATTTAACAACTTTCAAACTCATATATAACTGCCTTTCTGCGCCGTGGCGCGATGAAAAATCAAAAAGATGCAAAAATTATGCATTATATACTTATTATATGAAAATTCCAAGCCTTTGTCAATAGCAAATTTTAATAAAATAAAGCGAAAAGTAGCGTCTTTTGAGGTATATATGGCGAAATTTAAAACGGATATTGCAAAATCGTAAGTTTTGTGGTAGAATAATGACATACTTAGATACGGAGGTTTAAAATGAAGACCTATCTTTATCCCGCTGATATACTTTTGCCCGATTTTAATAAGGTCGACGGTAAAAAATGGGCGTCGGTCGCTTGCGATCAATACACGAGCCAGCCCGAATATTGGGAGGAGGCGTACGCCTTCGCGAAGGGAAGCCCCACCACGCTTGACCTTATGCTTCCCGAGGCGTTTCTTGACAGAGAAGCGGAAATGATACCGCAGATAAACGAGAATATGAAAAATGCGCTCTCGGATACGCTCTCGGAGCATAAAAATTCGATGATATATCTCGAAAGAGAGCAATCCGACGGCAGAGTGCGCCGCGGCGTCGTCGGTTGCGTTGACCTTGAGGAATACGACTATTCAAGAGGCTCGCAGACGCTCGTCAGAGCTACCGAAGGAACGGTGCTTGAAAGAATACCGCCCAGAGTCGCCATTCGCCGCGGAGCCGTTCTCGAAATGCCTCATATTATGATACTTATCGACGACAGCGAAAGAAGAGTTATCGAGCCTCTTGCAAAAAAAGCCGACAGCTATAGCGTGGCTTACGATTTTGACCTTATGGCCGGCGGCGGTCACGTCAAGGGATATTTCGTTGACGAAGCAGATTTTGACGGTATAAATTCCGCCCTCGCTACTCTTGCAACCTCTGACGCAATGAGGGAAAAATATAGCGTGGACGCCTCTCCTTTGCTTTTCGCTATGGGTGACGGAAATCACTCGCTTGCCTCCGCAAAGGCTCTTTACGAGGAGATAAAGGCGGAGATCGGAGAAGAGAAGGCAAGAAAACATCCCGCTCGCTACGCCCTTTGCGAAATAGTAAATCTTCACGACGACGCGCTCGAATTCGAGCCTATCTACAGAGTTGTCTTTGGCGTCGACACGACAGAATTTGAGAGAGAGCTTCTCGATTACGTTGCGGGGCTCAAGGGAGACGCCGACGAGCAGAGGATTGTGCTTGTGGATAATGCTTGTGAAGCCGAGTTTACCGTAAGACGTCCCGTTTCCCAGCTTGCTGTCGGAACGGTGCAATCCTTCCTTGACGAGTACGTGAAAACGCACCCGTCCGTCACCGTCGACTATATCCACGGCGTCGAGACTACGCGCGCTCTTGCGCAAAAGGACAACACCGTCGGAATACTCTTTGAAGGCATGACCAAGGATATGCTTTTCAAGACCGTCATCTGTGACGGCGCTCTGCCCCGAAAGACCTTTTCAATGGGACACGCGGCAGATAAAAGATTCTATCTTGAATGCAGGAAGATAAGATGATATATTGATGAAAAAAGAACTTCCAAAAAGAAAGCATCCTCGGCTTGAGAATTATGATTACAGTTCTCCCGGCGCATATTTTATAACGATATGTACCCAAAACAGAAGAAGCATATTGTCTCGAATCGTAGGGCGGGGGCTTGCTCCCGCCGAATCGAACGTTATAGAATATACTTCATTGGGGAAGATTGCAGAACGGCAGCTTTTGTTGCTTGAAGATCGATACCACTTCCTTGCGATAGACCAATATGTAATTATGCCTAACCACATCCATGTGATTTTTGTTTTAGGAAATGAAACGGCGGGAGCAAGCCCCCGCCCTACGGTTATGGATATCGTTTGCACATATAAATCGTTGACGACGATGGAATGCAAAAAAAGAGGTTTTTTAAACAAGTTATTCCAAACATCGTTTTTTGAGCATGTTATTCGCGACCGTAAAGATTATAGTGAAATAGTAAAATATATTTATGAAAACCCTGTTCGTTGGTATTATGACGAATTATACACGGAAGAATAGGGAAAAGTATTTAGCTGAGTGAAGATAACCTAAAAATGAAAGGAACCGTTTCGGTGTAGGGCGGTTCCTTTTTTGTATGTTTATTCTTGAGAATACTTTTTATCGGTTTTAGCTTTTCTGAAAATCAAAAACAAAAAGAGCGCGCAGGTAGGAATAGACAATATTAATCCCAAAAGAAATGAAGCGACTAGACAAGCGAAAAAGCCACCTATTGCCAAACCTATTTTGTGTTTAACAGCACCGCATATTGCGGGTATCGCACCTACGATCGCGCCGCTAAGAAGCGAGCCGATAATGGCACCAAAAGCAAAAGCAGACATCAATAAATTCCTCCTAAAAATAAAAAAGTGCGTACAACCGAAGCTGTACGCACCGAAAAACGCAAACTCCGATTGTCGCCAAACAAATTTCAAGCAACATACGGATATTTCGCCATACATATTTACCTGATGGAATTTGCGCTTTTACCAAATTCAAGTGATAAATATGTATGCAGAATAAAGGCATACCCTTCCCTAAAAAAGAGAAAAATATCCCTATGTTTGCTTATGAAATTTGTTTGGCACTATCAGTATATCACAAAAAAATCTGTTTGTAAACAAGTTTTGATCAAAAACAGAGAAAAAGCTAAATTTTCTTTCAGATGATTGACAAATCCGCAGAGATTTGGTATAATGATATAATAAATAATAAAATGCGGAAGTGTGTTCAAAGAACTGAAAACGCAAAAACGCAGAGAGGAGGTTTGGTATGAAGAGGATAACGGTCTGCGCACCGTCAAGGATATACGAAGACTATCCCGGCGGTAGATTTTCACGCGCCGCTATGGTCGATTATTTTGACGAGATCGGCATTGGTGCTATCGATATGTCCTTTGAATCGCTGTCGAAATTCGACGATTCGTGGCAGGCGGTGTTGTTCACGGTCGCGCGAATGGCGAGAGAAAAGGGAATAGAGCTTCCATTGTGCCACCTCTCCTTCTATATGCCAAACCCAAAGGACGCGTCTCTGATGGCGAGATACACTCGCGAGCTTTACCGCGGTATCGACGCGGCGGCTCTGATGGGAATAGGTCTTGCGGTGGTCCACCCTATAGCGTATTATTCAAGGGAATGCTCGTACGGCGATTGGGTGAGAGCAAATATGGCGTTTTTAACTCCCGTGGTTGAATACGCGAGAAAAAAGGGAATAAAGATATGCATTGAGAATATGCCGAGCGAGAGAGAAGCCCCCGATAATCATCTTTACGGCTCTTGCGCGCTGAATATCTCCTCCCTTGCGGAAAAGCTCGGCGCGGGTATCTGTTGGGACGTGGGACACGCCAATATCAGCGGATATAAGCAGAGCGAGCAGATGAAGATACTTGACGGTAAGATAGACGTTCTGCATATTCACGACAACGGCGGAAAGGGCAAAAAGGACGCCCACCTGCTTCCCTTTGACGGTACGCTCGATTGGGAGGACGTAGCGTTCGGTATGCGATGTTGCTCCTTTGAGGGAATACTTGACGTTGAGGTCACGGCGTGGGCTCTTGAAGGCGACAGAGAGACGCGTCTTGAATTCGGACGGAAAATAGTTAACGGAGCGAAAAGGCTCTTGTCTATGAGCAATTTGATTTGACAGAAAAGATTTGGAGAAATAGATATGTTAATTTACAATTCACTTACAAGAAAAAGAGAGGAATTTATCCCTCGTGAAGAGGGCAAGGTCAGCATGTACACTTGCGGACCTACCGTCTACCATTTCGCGCACATAGGAAACCTCCGCACCTACATTATGGAGGACGTGCTTGAAAAGTATCTTGCCTACAGCGGATACGAGGTCAACCGCGTTATGAACATCACCGACGTAGGTCATTTGTCCAGCGACGGAGATACGGGCGAGGACAAGATGCTCAAGGGTGCTAAGAGAGAGAAAAAGACCGTGCTTGAGATAGCGAAGTATTACACAGACGCTTTCTTTGCCGATTGCGCAAAGCTAAATATAAAGACTCCTAACACCGTTCAGCCCGCAACGGGTTGTATCGCCGAGTTTATTGAGCTCGTTCAGGGACTTCTTGATAAGGGCTATGCTTACGAGGCGGGCGGAAACGTCTATTTTGACACCTCCAAGCTCGACGAATATTACAAGTTCAACGACTTTAATGAGGAAGATCTTGAGGTCGGAGTGCGCGAGGGCGTTGAGGGCGACGAAAACAAAAAGAACAAGGCGGATTTCGTGCTTTGGTTTACAAAGTCGAAGTTTGACGACCAGGAGCTTAAGTGGGATTCTCCCTGGGGTATCGGTTATCCCGGCTGGCATATCGAGTGCTCTGGAATCTCAATGAAATATCTCGGCGAGTATCTTGACATCCACTGCGGCGGAATCGACAATCAGTTCCCCCATCACACCAATGAGATCGCTCAGTCCGAGGCTTATATCGGTCACAAGTGGTGCAATTATTGGTTCCACGTTTACCATCTTAACACCAATTCGGGTAAGATGAGTAAGTCCAGCGGAGAATTTTTGACGGTTTCTCTCCTTGAGAGCAAGGGCTATGATCCTTTGGTTTACAGGTTCTTCTGCTTGCAGTCTCACTACCGTAAATCACTTGTATTCTCTTATGAGAATCTTGATAACGCGACTATTGCGTATAATAAGCTTATTGCAAAGATCGCACAGCTTGATCCCAAGGATGGCAAGGTCGATGAGGTAGCTCTCGCAGAGCTTAAGGCTAAGTTTGTTTCCGCTATGGATAATGACCTTAACACGGCTCTCGCTGTTACCGCTGTTTACGACGTGCTCAAGGCAAGAGTGAACGGCGCTACCAAGCTTGCGGCTCTCGCTGATTTTGACACCGTGCTCTGCGTAGGACTGCTTGAAGCGGCTGAAAAGGTAAGAGCGGCAAAGGCTCAAGAGGAAGCGGCAAAGGCAAGCGCCGCTCCCGAGTACGATATGAACGATCCTCTCGTGGTTGAGGTCCTTGATCTTATCGAAAAGAGAAAGCAGGCAAAGAAGGAAAAGAACTTTGCCGAGGCAGACCGTATTCGTCAGTATCTTCTTGATAAGGGAGTGACTCTTATCGACGATCGCTCGGGTACCACTTTTAAGATCGGATGATCGGGGAATAATGGGAAAAATCAAAGATATTTGCAAAAAACACAGAGAAATACTGATGTATCTGCTCTTCGGAGTGCTTACAACGGCGGTGGGCTGGATCGTCTATTTTGCCGTCCTCTGGGCACTGAAGGCAGTGATGGGGCTTCCGGTTGACGACACCACCAGCGCAAGGTATATCGGAGCCTATACCGCGGCACAAATAATTCAATGGGTTGCGGCGGTGCTGTTTGCCTTCTTTACCAACCGCAAATGGGTGTTTACGGAAGCGGATAAGAACGTTTCGGTACCGATTCAGCTTGTGAAATTTTCTGCGGGCAGAGTGTTGACGTTCTTTATCGACTACGTCGTCACCTTCTTCGGAGCACTGGCCTTGGCGGCTCTGATACCCGCCTTTACAAGCGTCAGCTTGTTGGGAAGGGATTGGAATTTTGCCGAAATAGGTGCCAAGGTGCTGGCGGCAGTCATCGTTATCGTGTGTAATTATATTTTCAGTAAGGTATTCGTGTTCATGAATAAAAAGTAATCTTTTGGAGGGGCTCCGGTGCGGGGCTCCTCCAAACTGTCGGCTGACAGAATAAAAAATCTGTCTTTTGATGCTCGTTTTGAAAAAAACTATTGACAATCGGGCGAAAATGTATTACAATAAATATATATGCCTTCCGATTTTTGCATGTTTTTAAGATGTGCAATTTTTCGGAAAATACT
>JAZSJO010000208.1:0-10033 GCA_045534365.1 Eubacteriales bacterium | reverse complement strand
TATTAGAATTACTGGCACAGCAACCTCAGCCAATGATATTAATAGCAGCTCTCTTACTACCGACAAATGGCACAACACGGGAGAGGTTATTGCCGTACTTTACAGAAAGCCTACCGTTGACGGCTCTGTGGCTGTTCCTTCGGGAGCGTGGATGGAAATCTTCAACAGCAAGACCAACTCTATAGGTGACGCCAGCAGCAAAATTACGAATATCGGCGGAACGACAAATGATGAATGGCACGTTGCTTATTTGGATTACTCCGAAAAGGATGCTAACGATCCTACGTACATGGGTAATACAAGATTCGACTTTCTTAACAATCTTACCGCAGGCACGACGTACACTATCGACGTAGCTGCTATTAAGTGCTTTGCTGATATGACTTCTGCTGAAGCTTGGGCGAATGACATACTCCCTACTGCTACTGCTGAATAATAGCTTAAGTCGCAAAACGGAAAATTCGATCTAATTGAATAACCCCGCGGGGCAACCGATAATTCGGTTGCCCCGTTTTTTGCGTATAGATTAAATGGGTAAATTGCAGTTTATCTAATTCTTTTTTTACGTTCATTTTCTGCCCCCGTCGGCAGAAAACGAACCAAAAGAACGCCGCTTAAGAGGAGAAGAAGTCTCCGCGCTCGGCAGACTTCGCTAGCCTCACTGCTCCGACATCCTCCCCTCTTAAGAAACACCCTACCATAAAAGGTGTTTGTTAAATACGACAAGTGAAATTTTGCTTTAAGATATGCTCTGTAGGGTGGGGAGATTTCTTAAAGAGGGGAGATCTTTTTCTCCCCTCTTTAAGCGGCGTTTCTTTGGTTCGTTTCTTGCCGACGAGGGCAAGAAATGAACAAGAAAACAATTCGACAAATCAAAATTTAAACTTCTTCCCGTTCCATGACGATATTTTTCAAAAGCTTTCTTAAAATTGTTTTCAAATACCCTTGACAAACGCAAGTTTTGGTGGTATACTATAATAGTATTATTATAATAAGGTGAAGTCTGCCCTTTTTCATTTGCCGAAAGAATGAAATAGGCTCTGAACCTCAAAAACGGAGTTTTTTTGCAATGAATGATAACAAAACCAATTACGAGATCGACGCTTTGCAGATAATCGCTATGCTGCTGAAGCGTTGGTGGGCAGTTGTCCTTGCGGCTCTTTTGTGCGCAGGTCTTGCTTTTGGCTACACCGAGCTTTATACCACTCCCCAATATAAGGCGAGCGCGGTCCTGCTTATCAACGGCGGTAATTCTATTACCACCACCTATCAGGAGATAATGGCGGGCAAGCAGCAATCGACCGACTATCCCTATATTCTCAAGGCAGCTCTCACGCTTGACGAGGCGGCTGAAAAGCTTAATTCCTACGATTTTGCCGAAAACGACGGCGTTCCTTACCGTACGTACGACTCAAACGTTCTTCAGGCGATGATATCCAGCGAGGCTATCGAGGATTCGCGAATATTTATAATCACCGTAACCAGCTCCGATCCCGATGAGGCGCGTATAGTTGCCAACACGATAGTCGAGGTCTTTCCCGAGAGGGTTGAGAGTCTTGTCAGGGGCGGATCGGTAGGCGTAGTTGATCTCGCCAGAACGCCCGCGGCGGCAAGCTCTGCGGGACGCGGCAGAACCGTATTTCTCGGCTTCTGTTTAGGTCTTATTCTCGGCGTGGCGTACGCCATCGTTATGGGCTTGACCAGCGACGTTATCGACTCTGAGGATTGGATCATTTCCAGATTCAAGGACGACATTCCGCTTCTGGCTACCATTCCCGACGTCAACGCGAAGAAAGGGAAGTCTTATTACAAGAGCGATAATCGCAAACACGGATATTAACGCATAGGGAGAGCTGATCCTTTGAGATCACGTGATATACATAATGTTTAAAAAGAAAAAAAGGACTGCCGAGGAGCGCGCGAACACGAGCAAATTCGGCAAGGAGCTTGATTTTGCGTCGACGGAGGCGTACAATCTGCTGAGAACGAATATTTCATTTTCGCTTCCCGATACTCAAACGGGGAGGGTCATAGGGATCACGAGTCCCTGCCCGCAGGAGGGAAAGAGCACGACCTCGATAAATCTATGCTACGCTATTGCCGAGGCGGGACACACGGTGATCCTCGTTGATTCCGATATGAGACGTCCGTCGGTCGCGCCTGCGTTGGACATCCCCGTAGCCCCCGGTCTTTCCAATATTCTCGCGGAAAACTCGGAAAACGCTATAAGAAAAGGCGTTCTTTCCGATAAAATGTCGGTGATCACCTCGGGAGACATTCCTCCCAATCCCGCAGAGTTCGTAGGCTCGCATAAGATGCAGGAGCTTATCGAAAGGCTTCGCGAGGAGTATGAGTACGTTATCATTGACCTGCCGCCCATAAATGCGGTCGCCGATCCTTTGGCAGTCTCAAAGCATACCGACGGAATCGTTATGGTGGTAAGGCACGGGCACACGAAGCGCAGAGACGTTCTTGAGGCAATTCGACAGCTTCGTCTTGTAAACGCCAAGATAATCGGCTTCGTTTACAACGGCGTGAAGGATAATTCGCGCTACGGTTATTCACGTTTAGAGAACAAATAATTATTATATATAAGGCTTTTGCCAAGAGAGGAAAAGTTATGAAAAAATTACTTGCGACTGTTTTGACATTGTTGCTTTTGTTGTCTACCGCCGTAGCGATCGGCGCGCTGGGCGATGATTTTGTACCCAGTGCAGAGCTGGGTGAGGTTCCCAACGTTATTGCGCCCGATTCAGACGAACCGGACGTTGTAGCTCGTATTTTCACCAAGGACGGAGAACTGACCCCTGTTTATAGAAATGAGCTTGAGATCATTTCGCTTTCTCAGGCTTCCGGCAGGGATGACGATGCAAGCAAAAAGCTTATCGCTGCTTATGAGGAGCTTTGCGAAAACACGCTTGATATGCTGTTTGATGGCATTTACTCCGCTTGCTATCAGCTTGGCATAGTGCTTCCCGAGTTTTATCCTGTAAGCTTGTTTGAAATGAACCCCGGCGAAACTCATTCCGAGGCTCTCGCGGTAAACGGAACTACCATAACTGTAAGATTCGAGACGAGCGAGGATATTCTTGAGGACAGGACTCTCGTTGCCTATATGGTTGATACGAAGTGGGTTTTGGTTCCCGAGGATGACGTGAATTTTGGAAGAGGATACGTTGACGTTACTTTTGAGGATCTTTGCCCTGTAATGTTTATTAAGGTCGTTGAGACCTACACTACTCCGATCATCCCTCCTGTTGAAACGGAAACGGAGACTGAAACAGAGACAGAGACTGTAACCGATACTGAGACTGAAACCGACACTGAGACTGAAACCGATACTGAGACTGAAACCGACACTGAGACCGAAACGGAAACTGATACCGATACCGAGACAGGAACGGAAACTGATACCGAGACCGAGACCGTCGTTGAGAGCGAAACTCCCATAGAGAGTGAGACTCCCATAGAGAGCGAGACTCCCATAGAGAGCGAGACTCCCACGGAGAGCGAGACTCCCATAGAGAGTGAAACTCCCGTTGAGTCCGAGACTCCCACGGAGACCGAGACTGAAGGCGAAGATGAACCCAAGAAGGGATGTAAGAGCTTCGTTGGCTTCGGCGCTATTACGGTCGTTATGGCGGCTGCGGCTTGCGGCATAGTTACTTTTAGAAAGAAAAAATAATTTCCGGATTTTGATAAAAAACTAAAACTGAAAATTTAATTACTGCTACGGCAGTCAAAGCGCCAGCGACGACTCATTAATTTTTCGAAATGGAGAACGTTATGAGAATCGAAACTAAAAAGATATTGCTTTTTATCGTGTTTTTGCTGGGGGTGACTTTGACTGCCGTGATTTTGTTCAACCTTGACAGTATTCTGCCCGAGGATGAGATCGGCACGTCGGACAGCGCCTCTGACATCAAAAAGGAAATGGACACGGTTTATATCGACGGCGTGGCTTACGTGCCCAGACGCGACGTTAAGAATTATCTGCTTATTGGCGTAGACGAGCTCGGCGCGGCAGAGGACGGCGGCGTGGCTCAAGCGGATTTCATTTTGGTGCTTTCCTTTGACGAGAGCGCTGAAAAATACACGATGCTCTTCGTTAACAGAGATACCATGACCTCGGTCGACGTTTACGATATTTTTGGCAAGAGGATCGAGACGAGAGAGGAGCAGATCGCGCTCTCTCACGCATACGGAAGTCCTTTTGATATAAGCAATTCTCAAAAGTGCATCAATACGTCGAAGTCGGTGTCGAAGCTTCTTCTGGGCGTTAAATTCGACCGCTACGTTTCGATGACGATGAACGCCGTGTGCGAGATAGTTGACCATATCGGCGGCGTCTCGGTGCTCGTTGAAGAGGATATGACCGCGCTCGACGAAAGGCTTGTTGAGGGTGAGGAGGTCTTACTTGACGGTGAGCTTGCCCTGCTTTATATACGCGCCCGCGGATCGCTTTCGGATAGTTCGAATATTGCGAGAATGGAGCGACAGAAAGGCTTTTTGAAGGCTTTTATCGAAAAAATGGCAAAGACCGATCTTGACGAGGAGAAATTGCTCGCTATTTACGATAAATTGTCGCCGTATATAGTCACCAACTCGGGTATCGAGATATTCGACGAGATGGTAGAGAAGCTTGAGAACTACGGTGAGGGTGAAATGTTGACCTTTGCGGGTGAATCCGTAAGAGGCGAGAAATATATGGAGTTTTACGTCGACGAAGAAGACCGAAATAATATTTTAAGAGAGATTTTTTATGAAAAAGCAGATTGACCGCGTCGCAAAGTTTGGCAAGGCGGCGCCGTTTGTCGATATACACGCGCATATTCTGCCCTGCATGGATGACGGAAGTCGCTCGGTCGGAGAATCGTTGGAAATGCTCTGCGCCTTGCGTGAGCAAGGGGTGCATACCATCGTGGCAACGCCGCATTTCTATCCCACGAAAGAAAGTCCCGCGGATTTTCTTGCGAGAAGATCTGAAGCAGTTAATAAACTTTCACAAGCCGCAAAAAATTGTGAAAAAGAGCTTCCGAAGGTCTGTCTTGGCGCGGAGGTGGCCTATTTCAACGGTATTTGCGGAAGTGACGCTATATTGAAGCTTCGTTTTGAGGGAACGAACACTATTTTGATCGAAATGCCTTTTGAAAAATGGAGCGAAGCGATAATAGACGAGATGATCAGGATAAAGCGCGTTGCGGGGCTTGACGTAGTGGTCGCGCATATCGAACGCTATGCTAAATATCAAAGCAGGGAAGCTTTGAAAAGATTGGCGTCGGCAGGCGTGCTTTTTCAGGTGAACTGCGAGACGTTCGGTAGCTTTTCGGGCAAAAGACTTGCTTTCTCGATGATGAAGGCAGGAAATTTTCTCCTGCTTGGAACGGACTGCCACGATACGTCTCTTCGCAAACCGAATATGCCCCTTGCCGTCGACGCGATCGTAAGCCGTGTCGGTGTTGCGGAGCTTGAGAAAATAACGTTGAGAGCAGAGGCTTTGCTTGGTGATGCGAGCTTTGTTTTATGATGAGGTTTTATGAGAATTAAATATTTTTTGATCGTGGCTTTTGTGCTGATAGTCTGCTTTATCTGGGGCAATTCGATGCTTTCGGTCGAAGCGTCGGGAGAGATAAGCGGTTTTGTCAAGGATATTCTGGCTTCTGTTTTCGGGGCAGATGGCGGTGCTGAAGGCGACGAGGAATTGCATTTTATAGTGCGGAAGCTGGCGCATTTTCTGGAATTTGCGGCGTTGGGGCTCGTCGGCTCTCTTATGGTGAGATTTTACATAGGCGACAAGATACTTCGGTGGTCGTACATGGCTATGATAGGCGGATTCTTCGCGCTTACCGACGAGACTATACAGATATTCAGCCATCGCGGCTCTTCTGTGAGAGATGTTTGGATAGATATGGCGGGATACGCGGCGGGATATCTGCTGGCAGAATTGCTGCTTTTTTTGAGAAAAAAATATATTGCAAAGAGGCAAAAACAAACATAAAAATCGGGAACGGCGCGAACTTTTTTGTGGTCTTTCCCGATTGTCTTTTTTTTGTTCTCTGATTTGAAAAAAGACTTGACAATTTTACGGTTTTGTGATATCATAATAGTGTAATTTTTATCGATTTCTGCGACTGACGGAAATGTGTGGCTTTAACCACGGTGGAACAGAAATCTCTTATCAGCCGACCGTCTGGGCACACTTGTTTCGCAAAGGGATAAGTGCGCCGTTTTTTGTTTTGACGGAACTTTATTTTTGGAGGAAAAGATAATGAAAAAAGTCGGTATAGTTATGGGAAGCGCAAGTGATATGCCTGTCGTTAAGAAGGCCTTAGATACACTTGCGTCTTTTGATATTCCTTACGAGGTACACGTTTATTCGGCTCACCGCACTCCCGTGGAGGCGGCAGAGTTCACGAAAAATGCAAAAGCTAACGGCTTTGGCGTCATTATTGCGGCCGCCGGAATGGCGGCTCACCTTGCGGGCGCGGTAGCGGCTAACACCACGCTTCCCGTTATAGGTATCCCCTGCAAGTCCACCAATCTTGACGGACTTGACGCGCTTTTGTCTACCGTGATGATGCCCTCGGGTATTCCCGTGGCTACCGTCGCTATCGACGGAGCAACCAACGCGGCTCTTCTTGCGGCACAGATCCTCGCTCTCTCCGACGCGGAGCTTGACGCGAAGATCGTGGCAAAGAGAGAGGCGGACGCCCGCGCGGTTCTCGAGAAGGACGCGGCAATAGCGGCGGAATATAACAAATAATTAAGAGCTTTATATATTCGTAAATTCAACAAAAAAGAGGTAATTTCATGGGAGGATTTTTCGGGATCGCATCAAGAAAAGAGTGCTTGGGTGACGTGTTCTTCGGAACCGATTATCATTCGCATCTCGGAACTCGACGCGGAGGTCTTGCGGCGTATGATAAGGAGCTGGGACTTCAGAGAGAGATACATAATATTTCCAACTCGCCCTTCAGAACGAAGTTTGAGAGGGTTTTGGAGGAGATGCAGGGTAGTAGTGCGATAGGCTGTATCAGCGACAGTGACCCTCAGCCTCTGCTCATACGCTCGAAGCTTGGAACGTATGCGATTTGTATCATCGGTATTATCAATAATACCGATTGGCTTATGGAGCAGTTCTTCTCGCACAGCGGTCACTTTAACGCTATGACGGGAGGCAATATCAACTCTACCGAGCTTGTCGCGGCGCTTATCAATCAAAAGGACAGTTTTGCCGAGGGTATAAGGTTTGCGCAATCGGTAGTCGATGGCACGCTTTCGATACTTATACTCAAGGACGGCGGTAATCTCGTCGCCGCGAGAGACAAGGTGGGCAGACTTCCCGTGATCATCGGTAAGAACGAGGACGGATATGCTGTCACCTTTGAGTCCTTCGCTTATCAAAAGCTTGGATATGAAACTCATCGAGAGTTAGGTCCCGGAGAGGTGGTAGAGATAAGCCATGAGGGAATAGAGCAGCTGGTAGCACCCGGTGAAAAGATGCGTATGTGCGCGTTTTTGTGGTCCTATTACGGATATCCCACGGCAACCTACGAGGGAGTCAACGTGGAGGCTATGCGTTATCGTAACGGTGAGATAATGGCAGAAGCGGACAAAAAGAGCGGTAAGTGCGAGGGCGTCGAGTACGTCAGCGGAGTGCCCGATTCGGGAACACCTCACGCTATCGGTTACTCGAACGCAAGTCACATTCCTTTTTCAAGACCGTTTATAAAGTACACTCCCACCTGGCCCCGCAGCTTTATGCCGCCGAGTCAATCGGACAGAAAAAAGGTGGCGAAGATGAAGCTCGTTCCGGTACACGATCTTATTCAGGATAAAAATCTGCTTTTCGTTGACGACTCGATAGTCCGCGGAACACAGCTTCGCGAAACGGTTGAGTTTTTGTATGAAAACGGAGCGAAGTCGGTGCATATGCGTTCGGCTTGTCCTCCGATCATGTATAGCTGTAAATATCTGAACTTTTCCAGAGCTACCAGCCCTATGGAGCTTATCGAAAGAAAGACTATTATGGAGCTTGAGGGCGAGGAAGGCTTCAAGTATATTGAGGAATATAGCGACGGCGCTACCGAGCGCGGCAAAAAGCTTCGCGAAACGATCTGCGAAAAATTGCATTTGTCATCTCTTGAGTTCCAGTCGATAGAGGGAATCGTCAAGGCTATTGGTATCGATCCCGACAAGCTCTGCACTTATTGCTGGACGGGAAGAGAAGATTGAGCCTGTGAATTCTGTAAATTTTAAAGAAAAATATTAAGTGAGGATATAAATATGCATTCTAATTCTAAAAGTGAAAGCTACGCAGCGGCGGGCGTTGATATTACCGCGGGATATAAAGCGGTAGAGCTTATGAAAAAGCACATCGCGAGAACCAAAAACGAGGGCTGTCTCGACGACGTAGGCGGATTTGGCGCTTGCTTCGGTCTTCCCGTGGCGGGAATGGAGGAGCCCGTGCTCGTTTCGGGTACCGAAGGTTGTGGCACGAAGGTCAAGATGGCGATACTTATGGACAAGCACGATACTATCGGTATCGATGCGGTTGCTATGTGCGTAAACGACATCATCTGCTGTGGAGCGAAGCCTGTCTTCTTCCTTGACTATATCGCTTGCGGAAAGAATATTCCCGAGAAGATAGCGGCTATCGTCGCAGGCGTTGCCGAGGGTTGCGTTCAGTCGGGCGCAGCACTTATCGGCGGTGAGACCGCGGAGCATCCCGGTATGAGGCCCGTAGAGGATTACGACCTTGCAGGCTTTGCGGTCGGTATCGTTGACAAGAAAAAGATACTTGACAATACGAGAATGGCAGAGGGCGACGTGGTTATCGCGCTTGCTTCCACGGGCGTTCACTCCAACGGCTTCTCGCTTTGCAGAAAGGTGTTTGATATTGACAAGAATCCCGATTCTCTTTACGTTCCCAACGAAAAGCTTGGCGGCAAGAGCGTAGCGGAGACTCTGCTCACACCTACCAAGATATACGTTAAGAGCATTCTTGCGCTTCTCCAGCAGGTCGACGTTAAGGGCATCTCCCACATCACGGGCGGCGGATTCTACGAGAACATACCGAGATCTATTCCCAAGGGACTTACCGCGAAGATAAACAAGAGCGCAGTCAAGGTGCTTCCTATCTTCGATCTTATCGCAGAGGTCGGAAACGTTCCCGAGAGAGATATGTATAATACCTACAATATGGGCGTTGGTATGAGCGTTGTCGTTCCCGCGGCTGAGGTAGATAAGGCGCTTGAAATTCTTACCGCTAACGGCGAGACTGCGTACGTAATAGGTGAGATCGTCAAGGGCGACGACGGGGTTGTGCTCGAATGACAAAAATTGCAGTTTTGGTATCGGGTGGCGGTACTAATCTTCAGGCGCTCATCGATGCCGAAGGACGAGGCGAGCTTGGAGAGGGTAAGATAACGCTTGTTATCGCGTCGAAGCCCGGCGTGTACGCGCTTGAGAGAGCCGCGAATGCGGGAATCGAGGGCAGGGTATTGGCTCGTAAGGAATACGACAGCATTGCGGCGTATTCAAAGGCTCTTGCCGACACGATGAAGGCGAAGGGCATTGATCTCGTAGTTCTCGCGGGATTTCTTACGATAATCGACGAGAAGGTCTACGAGGCGTTCCCGAATAGAATTCTGAACGTTCATCCCGCTCTCATCCCTTCGTTCTGCGGAAAGGGATTTTACGGACTTCAC
Source organism: Eubacteriales bacterium (assembly GCA_045534365.1). Lineage (GTDB taxonomy): Bacteria > Bacillota > Clostridia > Oscillospirales > CAG-272 > SVTX01. The sequence goes on along the minus strand of JAZSJO010000208.1, from coordinate 323 downwards.
GTTCACGAGGCGGCACTTGAAAAGGGCGTTAAGATCTCGGGCGCGACGGTGCATATAGTTACTCCCGAATGCGACGCAGGGCCTATCGTGCTTCAGAAGGCGGTCGAGGTCAGGCAGGGTGACACTCCCGAGACGCTTCAGAGACGCATTATGGAGGAGGCTGAGTGGAAGATACTTCCCGAGGCGGTAAAGCTTTTCTGTGACGGCAGGATAACCGTTGAGAATAATAGGGTTTACATTAAAGAATAAAAATAAAATATTGGGTAGCGTCAGGTGGACGGAGGCGTTTTAAAGGGACTCTCCTCATCCACCGCTTCGCGGTC
>JAZSJO010000043.1:0-4952 GCA_045534365.1 Eubacteriales bacterium | reverse complement strand
GCGAGCTTCCCATGCGTCTTGGCGAGACCTCTACCCTCTTCAGAAACGAGGAGTCGGGCGAGATGCACGGTCTTATACGCGTTCGCCAGTTCACGATCTCCGAGGGTCACCTTATTCTCCGCCCCGATCAGCTCGCGGAGGAGTTCAAGGGCTGTCTTGATCTCGCACTCTATTGTCTTGAAACTCTTGGTCTGCGTGAGGATTGTACCTTCCGCTTCTCCCAGTGGGATCCCAAGCGTACCGACAAGTATGAGGGAACGGTAGAGCAATGGGACGAGGCGCAGGGAATCATGGAAAAGCTTCTTAACGAAAACCTCGGCGAAGGCAACTACGCCATAGGCGTTGACGAAGCGGCGTTCTACGGCCCCAAGCTCGATATCCAGATAAAGAACGTTTTCGGTAAGGAAGACACGCTTATTACCATTCAGATAGATATGCTTCTTGCAAAGAAGTTCGGTATGGAATACGTCGACTCCGACAATACGATGAAGACTCCTTACATCATTCACCGTACGTCTATGGGTTGCTACGAGAGAACTCTCGCGCTCCTTCTTGAAAAGTATGCAGGCGCGCTTCCCACCTGGATGGCTCCCGTGCAGGTCAGAATGCTTCCTATCGGTGACGAGCAGATCGAATATTGCGAGGCTATCGAAAGAAGGCTTACCGCTCTCGGCGTTCGTTGCGAGGTTGATAAGAGAAACGAGACTATAGGCTACAAGCTCCGTAACGCACAGCTTGAAAAGCTGCCTTATATGATCGTTGTCGGCGCTAAAGAGGTCGAAAGCAACACTCTTGCCGTTCGTTCCAGAAAAGACGGCGAAAAGGGCGCTATGTCTCCTGATCAGTTTATCAACGAGCTTCTTCTTGAGATCGCGGAAAAGAGAAGATAAAATAACGTCGGCTGTCGCTTTGCGGCAGCCGATTTTTTTGACGACAAATATGACAATAAATAAAATATTATAAAATATATAAAATATTTACAAATAATGTGTTTACAAAACGGCAAAAAAGTAGTACAATATTTGTTAGAATTTATATACACGGGAGTTTATAAATGGAAAAGCCGATTTACAAAAGAATTTTGATCAAAATTTCAGGTGAAGCCCTTAAAAACGGTTGTGAGAGCGATATTCTTGATTTCGACTTCGTTGACAAGGTAGTCGCGTCAGTTAAAAAATGCCTTGATAAAAAGGTCGAGGTTGCTATCATCGTCGGAGCGGGCAATATATGGAGAGGCGCGAGAAAAGGCGTGGGAATGAACCGCGCGAGAGCCGACCATATGGGTATGCTTGCCACGGTTATCAACTCTTTGGCGCTTCAGGACGCGTTTGTCCGTCAGGGAGTCGACGCAAGAGTGCTTTCCTCCGTCGAGATGAACACCTTTGCGGATTTCTACACTCAGCGCGACGCAGACAAACTTCTGTCAGAGGGCAAGGTCGTTATCTTCGGAGGCGGTCTTGGCGCACCCTATTTCTCGACCGATACGCCTGCCGTTGTCAGAGCCGCCGAAATAGGCGCTGACGCGGTGCTTATGGCAAAGAACATTGACGGTCTGTATACGGCAGATCCCAAGAAGGACTCCACGGCAACCCGATACGATGACGTTACCTATGCCGAGATACTTGAAAAGAATCTCAAGGCGTTTGACCTGACCGCAGTATCCTTCTGCAATGAAAACGATATCGATTGCTTTGCATTTGCTCTTTCCGATCCTGAAAATATTTACCGCGCGGTGATCGGTGAAACTACCGGTACTAAAATGCATAAATAATTTGTATACATAGAAAGGAAAATAATTATGAATTACAACACTAAAGATCTTGAAGCAAAAATGCAGAAAACAATAGCATCTTACGAGACCAACCTTGATACGATCCGCGCCAGCCAGGCAAATCCTGCGGTTCTCAATCGCGTAACCTTTGATTATTGGGGCTCTCCTGCAGAGATCACAGCTATGGCAAACGTAAGAGTAGCAGATGCGAAGACTCTTGAGATCATTCCTTACGACGCAAGCACTCTCAAGGCTATGGAGAAGGCAATTCAAATGTCCGATATAGGAATCAACCCCTCCAACGACGGTAAGATAATCCGTCTCGTATTCCCTCAGCTTACCGAGGAAAGACGTAAAGAGCTTGCAAAGCAGGTTCAGAAGATGGGTGAGGATGCAAAGGTTGCCGTCAGAAATCTCAGAAGAACCGCCAATGACGATATCAAGAAGCAGAAGAAGGACGGTCTTCTCACCGAGGATGACGTCAAGAACGCAGAAAAGGCTGTTCAGGACATCACCGATAAATATATCAAGAATATTGATACTATTACGGCCGCTAAGGAAAAAGCGGTTATGAAGGTCTGATACCGAATCACTATAAAATAGACTTAAAGCGGAAGGACACAGCTTCCGCTTTAAGTGCAATAAGAAGGTTTTTTATATGAATAACGATTCAATAATAAAGGTCGACGAGCGCCTCAGACATATCGCTTTTATAATGGACGGTAACGGACGCTGGGCGAATCGAAAAAATATGCCTCGAGAGTACGGGCATAAAATAGGCGCGCAGACCTTCAGGGAAATAACCGAATACTGTCATAAAATTGGAATTAAGTATATCACAGTCTACGCTTTCTCGACAGAAAACTGGAAGAGACCTCAAAGAGAGGTCAACGCTATTATGGGGCTTCTGGACGAATATCTCGACAGGCAAAGACCCGAAAACGCGAGTATTCGTTTTATTGGTGATATCAGTGTTCTTGATGACAAGCTTAAGACGAAAATGATAGCTCTTGAAAAGGAGACCGCGGGACACGACGCTCTTCTTAACGTGGCTATAAATTACGGCTCAAGAGCGGAGATAGTCAACGCGTTCAATAAGCTTGCGTCAGAGGGAAAAAAGGAGATATCCGAGCAGGATATAAGCTCGGCGCTATATACCCGCGATTGTCCCGATCCCGATCTCATCGTCAGAACGGGCGGAGATCTTAGGATATCCAATTTTCTGCTTTGGCAGGCGGCTTATTCCGAGTTTTATTTTACCGACACTCTCTGGCCCGATATGACGGGTGAGGACGTAGATCGTGCGGTTTCTCATTTCTATTCAAGAAAACGACGCTTTGGCGGTCTCGATGCAAATACCGAAAAGAAGGATTGACGTATGAAAAAAAGAATTATTACTTCTATTGTGGCGATATGCGTACTGATACCGATACTTATTTTTGACGAAACCTGGGTGCTTCCCATAGCGATAGGCGTATGCTCGATTATCGGAATACTTGAGATGCTCGGTTGTATCGGACAAAGGAAAAATTGGTTTCTGACGATCCCGATCTGTCTCGTTGCGGCGTTTTTGCCGATGCTTACGAGATATCTGTATCTTAACGGCGCGTCTTCGGCAATTTCTCTCGGAACACTTTTGAAATTGACAGTCGGCATCGCGTTCATTATGGCGCTTTACATCTTCGGTGTTGCCGTCTTTGCGAATAAGACGGTTGCGATCACCGATGCGGGACTTTTGTTTGCGACCTCGTTCTACATAATCGCGGCGTTTACCTCGTTGGTTTACATACATGATTATATTTCCAACGGAGAATATATATATATGTTGACCTTCATCTGCGCATGGATGACGGATATTTTCGCGTATTTTACGGGACGCTTGCTTGGAAGACACAAGCTTATTCCCGCGGTAAGTCCTAAAAAGACGGTGGAGGGCGCTATCGGAGGAATCGTATTTTGCGTGATCTCGGTCGTTGTGTTTGGTGTTTTAATAGAAAACTATTTTACGACCTCTGAGATAAGAGCAAACTACTTCGTTATCGCCGTAAGCGGTATCTTTATTTCCGTGGTGTCTCAGATAGGAGACCTTATCATGTCGGTCATAAAGAGACATTACGGTATCAAGGACTACGGTAAGCTTTTTCCGGGACACGGCGGTATACTCGACAGATTCGACTCTGTTCTGGCGGTATCGCTCATCCTCGCGTTCATTTGTACGCATTTTGACTTTTTTGCCTGATAAGGAATTGAAATGAAGAATAATAAATCAAGTATGATAATACTCGGCTCCACGGGCTCTGTGGGCGAGCAGGCTATTGACGTCGCGCAGAAAAGCGGCGTTCACGTCGATGCTGTCTCCGCGCATAAAAACGTAAAACGCGTAGAGGAGCAGGCGAGAGCCTTTCGTGTGAAGGCTTGCGCTATGAGCGACGAGGATGCCGCAAGGGATCTTCGCGTAAGACTCGGAGACACCGATATCAAGGTATATTCGGGAACTGCGGGAATATGCGAAATGGTTGCCCTGACAGACAACGAAAGCACTTGCAGTCAGATAGTTGAGAATTCTATAGTAGGCGAAGCGGGACTTATGCCCACACTGGCGACTCTTAACGCAGGAAAGAGACTTGCTTTAGCAAATAAGGAATCTCTCGTCGTTGGCGGTGAGCTTGTAATGGAGGCGGCAAGGAGGAGCGGCAACGCGATCCTGCCCGTTGACAGCGAGCATTGCGCCATTTTCCAATGTCTGCGCGCGGGCAAGGGAAATGAGATCAAGAAGATCCTTCTTACCGCATCGGGCGGCCCGTTCTTCAACTATACGCGAGATCAGCTTCGGGACGTTGCGGTCAAGACCGCTCTGGCTCACCCCACGTGGAAGATGGGACCGAAAATAACCGTCGACAGTGCGACGCTTATGAACAAGGGCTTTGAGGTCATAGAGGCAGTACATTTATTTGGTGTCAGACCCGAGCAGATAGAGGTCGTCATACATAGAGAGAGTATAATACACTCTATGGTCGAATATATTGATAACAGCATCATCGCGCAAATGTCTGTACCCGATATGCGTCATTGCGTACAATACGCGCTCACATATCCCAACAGAGCAGAAGCCACTACCGAAGAGCTCGATCTTTTCTCTGTAGGCAAGCTTACCTTCAATCGCCCCGATACAGACACATTT
>JAZSJO010000025.1:0-3036 GCA_045534365.1 Eubacteriales bacterium | reverse complement strand
CCACTTGTGCGGTTCCCCTCTGCCAAGCCATTGGCTTGGCATTCACCCTTCGGTGGCGCTTTGGAAGAATAGGGGCATTTCGCCCGTTGCGACGGGCGACCGCCGTTCACGGCGGCTCCCACAAGCCTTTGAAAAGGCTTGAGCGAAACTTTCAAAAAAGACACCGCCAAGAGTTCGACAAATCAAAATTTGAAAGCACGGCTATATTATTAAAAAAAGGAGAAAGCCTCAAAAAAGCTCTCTCCTCTTTGGTATTACTATATAATCTCTACTTTTTCAATAACTACGGGAACTTTGGGAACGTCGTCGTACCAGCCAACACTACCCGTTTTTACGTTAGCGATCTTATCCACAACGTCGATACCCTCGGTGACCTTACCGAAACCTGCGTACTGCGCGTCGAGATGAGGCGCGTCGCGGTGCATGATAAAGAACTGAGAGGAGGCGGAGTTGGGATCGCTCGTTCTCGCCATAGAGAGAACTCCGCGGGAGTGGCGAAGGTCGTTGGACATAAAGCCGTTCGCGATAAACTCGCCCTTGATAGCCTTTGCGTGCTTCTGCTTGAACTCAACGTCAAAGCCGCCGCCCTGGATCATAAAGCCGTTTATAACTCTGTGGAAGATAAGTCCGTCGAAGAAGCCCTCCTTAACGAGAGAGAGAAAGTTCTCGACTGTAGCGGGCGCCTTTTCGGGATAAAGCTCGGCAACTATGTCGCCGTAATTTTTGATCTTGAATCTGATCTTCGGATTGCTCATTTTTTAAATTCCTTTCGAAAAATAGATTTAGTTCTCGGTCGTATCGACGTCGGTGTACGCCGCGGAGAAAAGCTCGCCTATTCTGTCGGTTCTGCCAAGCAGATGCAGATAGCCGAAAAGGCACTCCATTCCCGTAGCCGCGCGATATTCGGACATAGTCGCGCTCTTCGGCACGTTTCCGCCCGACATATTTCTTCCGCGCTTGAATACGGACGTCTCCTCGTCGGAGAGCAGGGGCAATATCCTCTGGATAGCCTGCGCCTGCGCCGAAGCCTTTACGAACAGAAGAGAAGCGCGATTGAGATTTCCAGAGCCCGAGATACCTCTGTTTACTAAAAGCTCTCTCACCTTAAGCTCGATGACGCAATCGCCGAGATACGCCAGAGCCTCGGTCGAGACCTCTTTGATTTTTAAGTCCAAAGCAATGCTCCCTTCATACACGATATTGACCTAATTGTAGCACATTTTTAGTCTTTTAGCAATACTTTTAGCAAAATCCGATGGGAAAAAGCAGAAAATTTTTTCAAATTTCATAAAAATTTCAATTTATACTTGATTTTTTGCGCAAATAATTATATAATAGTATCTGTATTACTATTTTCAACCAAAAAGGAATGAAAAATATGAAAAGAACACTAATAAAAGACGTTTACGCCGACAAGGAAGCTTTCGGCGGGAAAGAGATAGTAGTCGGCGGTTGGGTAAGAAACCTCCGTGACAGTAAGGCGTTCGGTTTTATCGACCTTAACGACGGCTCTTATTTCAAGAGCGTTCAGGTCGTTTTTGAAAGAGATATAGTAGATAATTACGACGAGATAGCTTCGCAGAACGTTGGCGCGGCTCTTGTTGTCACGGGTATTCTTACTCTTACACCCGAGGCAAAGCAGCCCTTCGAGCTTAAGGCAACGAAGGTAGAGGTAGAGGGAACGAGCACTCCCGACTATCCTCTTCAGCCCAAGAGACACAGCGTTGAATTTTTGCGCGAGCAGGCATATCTCCGTCCCCGTACCAATCTCTTCTCGGCGGTTTTCAGAGTAAGAAGCGAGGTGGCTTACGCTATCCATTCTTTCTTCAATCAGAGAGGCTTCGTATACGTTCACACGCCCATAATCACGGGCTCGGACGCAGAGGGCGCGGGCGAGATGTTCAGAGTTACCACTCTTGATATGGATAACCTCCCTAAGACCGAGGACGGCAAGGTCGATTTCTCGCAGGATTTCTTCGGCAAGTCGGCTAACCTTACCGTTTCGGGTCAGCTTGAGGGCGAGACCTACGCTATGGCGTTCGGCAACATATATACCTTTGGTCCTACCTTCAGAGCAGAGAACTCCAACACCGCGCGTCACGCGGCTGAGTTCTGGATGATAGAGCCCGAGATAGCATTTGCCGATCTTAACGACGATATGCAGCTTGCGTGGGATATGATAAAGTATATCATCAATCACGTTATGGACAACTGCCGCGCAGAGCTTGAATTCTTCAACAGCTTCGTAGACAAGGGACTTTTGGCGCGTCTTACCGCTCTTCGCGACGCGGATTACGCAAAGGTGACCTACACCGAGGCTATCGAGATACTTGAAAAGTCGGGAGCAGACTTCAAGTTCCCCGTATATTGGGGCGTTGACCTGCAGACCGAGCACGAGAGATACCTTACCGAGCAGGTATATAAGAAGCCTATCTTCCTTATCGATTACCCCAAGGAGATAAAGGCGTTCTATATGAGACAGAACGACGACGGCAAGACCGTTGCGGCTATGGACCTCCTCGTTCCCGGTGTCGGCGAAATAATCGGCGGCTCGCAGAGAGAGGAAAGACTCGACCTCCTGCTTAAGCGTATGGAGGAATGCGGTCTTAAGGAGGAGGATTATTGGGGGTACGTCAACCTCCGCAAGTACGGCGGCACAAAGCACGCGGGCTTTGGTCTCGGCTTTGAGCGTATCATTATGTACCTCACGGGCGTTTCGAATATCAGAGACGTTATTCCTTACCCCAGAACGGTCGGCAACGCAGAGTATTGATCTAAAATAAATAACCTTAAAGAACCCCACGGGAAATCCGTGGGGTTCTTTAAAGAGCTACGTTAGCAAACCACACGGCAAAATCAATATTCTTGTTATTTTCATCATATTTTTGTATAAAATCAAATTTTGTATTTTAGTTGACAAATCAAGAAAAATGTGATAGAATAATGTCGTAACATTTTAAATTTTGGCTTATGACGGAGGTTTTTTATGGAAAAGCAATATGTTTTATATAATCCTCACGGCGGAAACGGACGGGG
>JAZSJO010000142.1:0-6500 GCA_045534365.1 Eubacteriales bacterium | reverse complement strand
CACACACCGACATGGCTACGATCCGACTTCGGCAGACCTTGGGGGTATCGAGATGTTCCGAAACGACTTCATCAACAACTTCTCCCATGAGTTTAAGACCCCCATCGTTTCTATCCGAGGCTTTGCCCGTCAGCTCCAGAGCGGAAACCTCAACGAGATGCAAAGGAAGGAATACATAGACATCATCGTTTCCGAATCAGAGCGGCTTTCCATCATGTCGCAAAACGTTCTGCTTCTCTCCAAGCTTGAAAACCAGACCATCGTATCCGAAAAGACCGAGTTTTATCTCGACGAACAGATACGAAAATGTATACTTTTGCTTGAAAAATCATGGAGCGAAAAGGACATTGAACTTGACATCGACCTCGACGAGATCAAGTACGAGTTCAATGAAGAAATGCTCTCCCACGTATGGATAAATCTTATCTCAAACGCCATAAAATTCACTCCCGACGGCGGCAAGATCCGTTGCTCGCTAAAGATTTCGGAGGGATCGACGGTATTTGAGATCGAGGACAACGGCAAGGGTATGAACGAGGATGTGAAAGCTCGAATTTTCGAGAAATTCTATCAGGGCGACTCCTCTCACGCCACCAAGGGCAACGGAATCGGACTAAATATAGTCCAGCGAATCGTTACTCTTGCAGGCGGCTCGATAGAGGTCGAGAGCCGAGAGCAAAGGGGCTCGAAATTCACCGTATATCTTCCTTAAAAACCCTTCAATTATAAATATCAAAGAACACCGCCTCGGCGGTGTTTTTTTGTTAAAAACATTGACAAAAATATTTTTTAATGATATAATAATATGAATAGCTCCGCCGAACGGTCGCGCGCGGTCACGCCGAAAGGTCTCCGCGTGAGGAAAGTCCGGGCTTCACAGGGCAGGATAACTGATAACGTCAGCCACGGGTAACCGTCGGGAAAGTGCAACAGAAATAGACTGCCTGAGTTGCTTTGGAGGATGTAGAAGACGGGCTTTTTCGTTCGTCGTCGTACTGAGTACGACAGAGCGGAAAAGCACGGCTAAATGCTCGCATAAAAATTGGAATTCGAGTTTCGCGAGAATTCCTACCTAAAAGAAAAACAATAGTTTCAGAAAAACTTTGTTTGTAATTAGTCCCGCGAGCATTGTTCTACGCCTTCCAAAGCAACTCAGGTGATGGTGGAAAGGCGAGGTAAGAGCTCACCCACTCCTATGGTAACATAGGTTTGCTGTAAACCCTATCCGAAGCAACACCCCGGAGGAAGTCGCCCTGATTCCGCAAGGATACTCCGCGGTGGCGCGATGCGAGAGCGTCGGAGCTTCTCGGTGACGAGGAGCAAAGATTGATGACCGTTTAAGACAGAACCCGGCTTACAGACGGAGCTGTTCAATAAAAAGAGGTAGAATAATATATATTAAAATTGGATTTATTTCGCTTGGTTGTCCTAAAAATCAGCTTGACACCGAGGTGATGCTCCACGCTATCGCCTCCGCGGGACACGAGATAACCCCCGAGGAGACCGACGCGGATATAGTTATCATCAACACCTGCGGCTTTATCGAGTCCGCGAAGAAAGAGGCTATCGACAATATCCTCGATATCGCTTGGCTCAAAAAGCACCACAGCTTAAAGGGACTTATCGTTACGGGCTGTATGGCGGAGCGGTACGGACGCGAGATACTCGATGAGTTTCCCGAGGTCGACGCGGTGCTTGGCGTCGGAAGCATACACAATATCGTCGAGGCGGTGGACAGCGTAATTGCCAATATGGGCAAGAAGAAAAAGAAGGGCGAGGACTGCCGTTACTATTCCCACGAGGACAAGAACGCGGTAAAGCTCGGAGGCGACAGAATTCTCACCACGCCCGACTACGCCGCTTATCTCAAAATAAGCGAGGGCTGCGACAACCGTTGTACCTATTGCGCTATCCCCGATATACGCGGAAAATTCCGAAGCAGACCTATGGACGAGCTTATAGCGGAGGCGCGCGACCTTGAAGCCCTCGGCGTCAAGGAGCTGACGGTCATCGCGCAGGACACCACGAGATACGGCATCGACCTTTACGGCGAGTACTGTCTTGATAAGCTTCTGCATAGAATTACAGAGGAAACGAATATTCCCTGGATAAGAGTGCTTTATTGTTATCCCGACAAGATAACCGACGGACTTATCGAGGAGATGAAGAATAATCCCCGAATACTGAACTACATCGACCTGCCTCTCCAGCATATAAGCGATAGCGTACTGAAGCGTATGAACCGCCACGGCGACGGCTCGCTTATCCGCGAGGTGCTCTCAAAGCTTAAGCGCGAGATACCCGACGTGACCGTGAGAACGACCTTTATCGTCGGCTTCCCCGGTGAGACCCAGCAGGACTTCGAGGAGCTTTGCGAGTTCGTCAAATCCGAGAGATTTGACCGCGCGGGCGTCTTCACCTATTCGCGCGAGGAGGGAACTCCCGCATACGATCTTCCCGATCAGATAGACGAGCAGGTAAAGCAGGACAGAATGGATATAATTATGCGTTCCCAGATGCTTATAAATGAAGAAAAGAACGCAGAAAAGATAGGCAAGACGATAGAGGTGCTTTGCGAGGACTACGATCCCGTCAGCGAGTATTATTTCGGCAGAAGCGCGAGCGACGCCGTCGAGATAGACGGCAAGGTCTTCTTCAAATCCGAGAAAAAGATCGCTTCGGGCGAATTCGTCAAGGTCAAGATACGCAGAGTTGAGGACTACGACCTCTGCGGCTTTGCTTTGCAGTAAGGGGATGCGTTCGAGAACCTCTTTTGCAAAAAAGTTTTCGAGCTCTCCAAAAAACTCCGTATAGGATAGAAAAACCGCGGAGACGATAACCGACAACAATTCATTGAACAGTATTTTTATAATAATGTAAGAAAGGCAAACGAAATGAAAATGAATCTTCCCAATAAACTAAGCGTACTCCGTCTTATTATGGTACCGATATTTATGGTAGTGATGCTCCTTCCCACCTTTACCGATTTTTCGGCAACGGCGGATATGATACTCACCCTCGCGGGCGCGTTTCTCTTTATCGCCGCGTCCTTTACCGATATGCTTGACGGAAAGATAGCGAGAAAATACGCACTCGTAGCCGATTTCGGTACCTTTTTTGATACACTTGCGGATAAGTTTATGGTGATCGGAGCTATGCTCTGCATACTCTTTACCAACGCGGGCGATCTTGCAATGTTCACCCTCTATTTCTTCGCGCTCATCGTGGTAGTCTTCCGTGAGCTTGCGGTAACCAGCATCCGTCTCGTAGCGTCAAGCTCGGGCGGCGTGGTCATAGCGGCGAATATGCTTGGTAAGCTTAAGACCGTTACGCAGATAGTTGCGATCTGCGCGGCTATTATCGAGCCCGTTATCTACTCTGCTCTCAAGGTAGACGCGAGCATTTTGGGCTTCGCTCCCATCACGCTTGTTACCACCGTTCTTATGATATATCTGACTATCCATTCGGGTATCAATTACATAGTCGGCGCTTGGAAATATCTCGATCCTCAGAAGTGATAAAAAAAGACCTTCACGCCCGAGCCGCCCGAGAGTATCCGTCGGGAGATCGGATCGCCGTAGGCTACGTTCTTGAAGCTAAGACAGATAATATATAGAATGAACGACAAGGCGTTGGTCAATAAAGCTGAATAAAAACAAAGGGAATGACCTTCGTCATTCCCTTATTTCATCATATAAGCCCAAGCTTTTTGAATGCGTTGTATATTCCGTTGTCGTCGACCGCGGTGGTGGTAAAGTCTGCTATCGCCTTGACGGCGTCGGTTCCGTTGCCCATAGCCACCGATATATGCGCGTATTCCATCATTTCAAGATCGTTCGCGCTGTCACCGATCGCAATAGTGTCCTCAAGCGACGCGCCCACGTGCCGAAGGTATTTTTCAATACCCGTCGCCTTCGTAACGCCCGCGTTGTTCATCTCTCCAAAGCTTGCCTTGTTCTTGACGTCGCCAACGCTGAAATCGACCACGTAAAACCTGCCGTCAAGATCGCTCGAGATCCTTGCGGGAGAGTAGGGGGAAGAGAAGTATGAGAGCTTTTCAGCGCCCTTTATCCTTCTTACGTCATCAACTACCGTATGCTTTCCGTACGCCTGATCCACCACGTCCTTGTTATATCCCGCCTCAAGCATACCGGGGATAACTATATCGACGAAATCCTGCTCGACAAAGCCGTCGTCCTTCGACTGAACGAGAAATCTGATGCCCTCGCGCCTGAAGTAATCTATGATGGTGGCAAGCGCATCGTCCTCGATAAGACTTTCGAATATGACCTCGCCGTTCATTATCACGCAGGAGCCTCCCGCCGCGATTATTCCGTCGAAATCCACCGCCGATAGAAGCTCGGGGTATATCATATAGAGCGGTCTGCCCGAGGATATGATCATCTTGTGCCCGTTCCTCTGCGCCTCTTTTAACGCTTCAAGAGCGGAGTCGGGGATCTTTGAGTCGTATCCGACGAGAGTGCCGTCAATGTCTAAAAATACGTGCTTTACGTTCATTTGAATATCCAACCGTTTTCTTTTCGGAAGAACTCCGAAATGCTTATTCCAATAGATATTTTACCACGACGGGAGCGGTTTGTCAATCGATCTTACGAAATTTGCTTTATTTGAGAAGCTCTCTGAAAATCTCTATGCGATGGAAGGCGGAGTATAACAAACGGCAAGGTGTGGCCTTGCCGTTTTTGTGATTGAAAATTTGATCTGTAGGTTAGCCTTCTCCGCCAATAGGAGGCTTATAAATCCCAATTTACCAAATAAAAATGAGGAGAACCTCGCTTTGCGGTGAGATTCTCCTTTTTGATATATATTTAATTCAATTTTGCGATCGCTGCAAGAATACCCTCGAGGTTTTCGCGGTATTTTGCCATTTTTGCCTTTTCGCCTTCAACTACGGCAGCGGGAGCTTTGGCTACGAAGCCAACGTTTGCGAGCTTCTTTTCTATCCTCTCGATCTCGCCCTCAAGCTTCTTCTTCTCGCTCTCAAGTCTTGCCTTTTCCTTCTCAAAATCGATAATGTCGGAGAGGGGCAGGAAGATAGTCGCAGAGTCGGTGATTATCTGAAGGGCGTTGTCTGCGCTTACCTCGGTCTCGTCGAATCTGTCGGAAACGATAAGCTCGGAAGCCGAAGCGAGGCGGGCAAAGAAGGCTTCCGCGGATGCGAAGACGTCCTGATACTTGGTAGCGAGATATACCTTCGCCTTCTTGGAGGGAGGAACGTTCATCTCGCTTCTTCTTGCGCGGATCGCCTTGATAGCGTCGATGATCTTGGTCATCTTCTCGGCGTCGGCTATGAAGGAGCGGCATTCGCAAGCCTTAGGATACTCGGAGATCATAATGCTCTCGCGCTCGTGAGGCAGAGCCTGATAGATCTCCTCGGTGATGAAGGGCATAAAGGGATGAAGGAGCTTGAGGATACCCTGAAGAACGTATGCGATAACGTTCTGGCAGACGAGGTTTGCCTCGGTGTCCTTTTCGTTGAGTCTCGCCTTCGCAAGCTCGATGTACCAGTCGCAGAAGATATCCCAAGCGAAGCCGTAGATCGCGCCGAGAGCCACGCCGACCTCGAAATTGTCAAGGTTGGTAACGACGTTCTCGCAAAGCGCGTTGAACTCGTTGAGTATCCACTTGTCCTCAATCGAGAGCTCGTCTGCGTCGGGGAGCTTGATAGAGTCAATGGTAAGATTCATACGAACGAATCTCGACGCGTTCCAGAGCTTGTTGGCAAAGTTTCTTGCCGCCTCGATCTTCTCGTCGGAGAATCTCATATCGTTTCCGGGGGAGTTGCCCGTCGCGAGAGCGAAGCGGAGCGCGTCCGCGCCGTACTGCTTGATTATCTCAAGGGGATCGATTCCGTTGCCAAGCGACTTGGACATCTTGCGTCCCTGCGCGTCGCGGACGAGACCGTGAATAAATACGGTAGAGAAGGGCTTAGCGTCCATATGCTCAAGTCCCGAGAATATCATACGCGATACCCAGAAGGTGATGATATCGTAGCCCGTTACGAGCACGTCGGTGGGGTAATATCTCTTGAGGTCTTCGGTCTCTTCGGGCCAGCCCAACGTCGAGAAGGGCCAGAGAGCCGAGGAGAACCAGGTGTCAAGCACGTCCTCGTCCTGACGAACCTTGCCGCCGCACTTGGGACAAGTATCGATATCGGGCTTGGAGACGGTCATCTCACCGCACTCGTCGCAATAGAATGCGGGAATTCTGTGCCCCCACCAGAGCTGACGGGAGATGCACCAGTCCTGGGTATTTTCCATCCAGTGGAAGTAGTTCTTGTCGAATCTTTCGGGAACGAACTTGATTCTGCCGTCACGAACCGCTTCAACAGCGGGCTTTGCGAGAGGCTCCATCTTTACGAACCACTGGTTAGATGTAAGAGGCTCGACGGTGGTGTTACAACGGTAGCAAGAGCCTACGTTGTGCTTGTGGGGAACTACCTTTACAAGATATCCCTGAGCCTCAAGGTCAGCCACAAG
>JAZSJO010000092.1:0-2006 GCA_045534365.1 Eubacteriales bacterium | reverse complement strand
CGACCAACGCTACGCGCGTTGGATTGGCGGTCGCTTTTTGAAAAAAGCGACGTAAAAACTTTCAAAAAAGACACCGACAACAGTTCAATAAATCAAAATTTGAATTTACCAATCTATATTTCTCTCGCAATAAAAAATTATATTCGACAGCGCACTTTGACAAATTTCTCATTCTTGCCGTGATAAAATAGAAAAGAACAGCGCTCGAAAGAGAAAAACGAAAGACAGAAAGGAATTTTTAAGATGTGTGCGGCGAGAGACAGAAAGCCGGGATTTGACAGTGAATTTACGGGAACTATACTGAAGATCAAATTGCGGGGAGAGATTGACCATCACAGCGCGGTGACGGTGCGCTCCGCTATCGACGATATGATACGCTCAAAGAGACCGCAGGAGCTTATCATCGATATGTCCGCGGTGGATTTTATGGATAGCTCGGGTCTGGGGCTTATTATGGGCAGATATAACACTATGAAAAGCATTGGCGGTGGCGTTACTGTTGCCGATCCCACACCCGCAACCGAAAAGATAATGAATCTTGCGGGAATGGAGCGGATAATCAGGATAACTCATACCGCGAGGAGAGAGGTTCGCAGGAGTGTAGCAAGCGCGCAGGACGCTTCGGCACTCACGTCCGACATATCGGCTACAAATAAAAAGGACGAGCAGGGAATGCAAAAAAGAAATCATACGAGAGGTGACAAAAAATGAAAAAAGGAAGATTTGGGGGAGCGGTCATAAATAAAATGCAGATGAAGCTACCCGCGCTGTCGGCGAACGAGGGTATGGCGAGAGCGGCGGTGGCGGCTTTCTGCGCCCAGCTCGATCCCGCGGCGGTAGAGATAGCGGATATAAAATGCGCGGTAAGCGAAGCGGTGACGAACTGTATCGTTCACGCCTACCGTGACAGAGAAGGGATGATCTACATAAACGTGTCCTTGCTTGAGGGCAGAGTGGCGAAGATAGAGATAAAGGACAGAGGGTGTGGAATCGAGGACGTAAAGGAAGCGAGACAACCGCTATTTACCACCGACGCGGCAAGCGAGCGAAGCGGAATGGGCTTTACGGTCATGAAGAGCTTTACCGACTCTTTGCGCGTCAGCTCGAAGCAGGGAAAGGGCACGAGCGTCGTGATGTATAAGGTCTTTGGCGAGAGAGGCGAGTGTTGATACATAGTCGGTTTTCCGACGGAAAAACGGAGGGCTTGTATGGACGTCAAAGAAGAAATGGAAGGCTCGGATGTAAACGAGGTCAAGGACGAGCGATATCTAAGAAACAGAGAGCTTATTTTGTTGGCGCAGAAGGGTGATGAGAGGGCAACCGAGACGCTTGTCGTTGAGAACGTGGCGCTCGTGAAGAGTATTGCCTTGAAATTCCGCGACAGAGGCACCGAATTTGAGGACCTTATGCAGATAGGCACTATTGGAATGATAAAGGCGATAAGAAGCTTTGATATGGAGCGAGGGACCGCCTTTTCGACCTACGCCGTGCCGCTTATAGTGGGCGAGATCAGAAGACATCTGCGCGACGACGGGCTTATAAGGGTAAGCCGTGGCTATAAGAGGACGGGAATTATAATAATGCGCGAAAAAAACCGCATAATGACCGAGGAGGGCAGGGAAGCGGGCGTAAGTGAGCTGGCGGCTTTTGCGGGAGTTAGTATTGAGGAGGCGGCGGTGGCGATCGACGCGGTCTCGCCCGTGTCCTCTCTGTCCGATAACGTCTACGGCGAGGATTCAAAGACTCTCGACGCCATAATTCCCGACAGAGAGTCGGCGGACGAGTTTGAAAATCTCAACGATCGTATAGCGTTAGGACAAGCTATAAATAAAATGCCGCCCGATTGGCGCAAGATAGTGTTGCTGCGCTATTATCGCGATATGACGCAGCAGCAGGTCGCCAATCTGTTGGGGCTTTCTCAGGTCAAGGTCTCGCGCGAGGAAAAAAAGATAATGTCTTTTTTGCGGGGAGAGTTAGCGTAGGAAGAGACGAATGCAGGGGGGAGG
>JAZSJO010000136.1:0-2106 GCA_045534365.1 Eubacteriales bacterium | reverse complement strand
GGTTCGAATCCCTCTCTCTCCGCCATAAAAGCAAAGAGCGGCTTTTGCCGCTCTTTGGTTTTATATCGTCGAGTGAGTGTACAGAGAAATCTTACTCCAAATCCGCTTGCGGATTTGTGAAAAGGTTCAGAATCCCTCTCTTTGCCACATCGTCCCGGATTTTGTTATCTGATTTCCTTATTCTTTTTGGAAGCCTCTTCCACAACGGCTTCCTCTTTTCCGAACACCTTATTGAAAAAGTCACGTATGCCGAGGTCCTCGCCTCGCCTCGCCTTCATTATATTATCTGCGTGCCGCAGTATGAGTGCTATGCTTACCAGAGCGGCTAACAATGCTATTGTTACATTGGAGTATTTAAATGCAGCAAGAGAAGGAAACAGTATTGCCGCAGACAAGGTAAGCGCTACTCCGCGTTTAAAAACGATCATACACAAAATGCCAAGGCATAATAAAAATATAAAAATGTCGGGCGAAAATGCAAATATCATTCCCCCATACGCCGCAAGCCCCTTGCCGCCCTTGAATTTCATATAAAAGGGGAATATGTGACCGACTACCGCCGCGCCGCCCGCAAGCAGTCCCGAGAGCAGAGCGGTCTCGGGAAAGAGGAGTTTTGCAAGAAATACCGCGCCTGCCGACTTTGCAATATCAAAAAGCATCACGAAAGCTCCCCATACTTTGCCGAAATTCAATGCGGTGTTCGTTGCGCCAAGATTTCCCGTGCCCATATTTCTCAGGTTTTGCTTCTTTAATTTTGATATCAGGGCGGCGGGATTTATTGAGCCGAGAGCGTATCCTAAAAGCAAAGAAAGAGCGTAGTCCATCGTTGTTCCTTTCGGGTTTTAATATTTGTATATCAATTATTATGCATCGAAGTATTGCGCAAATCGGTATTTCTGCATTAAGTTTGTTAATTTTTGATTTCGGAAGAAAATATCAAAAAATGGAGAGAATTGAAAATTGATAAAAAACAAAAAAATCGTTGATATTCCCGGATTTAAGTTCTGATAAAAACAAGGCGTTGTGCTCTAATGGGCGCGCTCTGATAACTCGCGGTTAACCTTCGTTATCAAGCGCGCCCATTAGAGCACAACGCCTTAATTTTATTTTGCGTAATTATTATAAATGTATTCCATATCGGCGATATATTCCTCTGCCGAGCCCGCCTTTGCGGTGACGAGCACGTATTTGTGACCGTTGTCGCCGACTGCGTAGGAAACGAGGCAATGACCGCTCTCGCTACCCGTCCAGCCCGATTTTGCCGCTTTTACGGTAACGGTTGTCATATTCGGTCTTACTGCGTCGAATTTAGTCACGAGAGTTGCGTGATAGAGTGTGTACGTATCGTCGTCTCTGAAGCCCTCCGTCAGAACGTGAGCTTTTGTGGACAAGATCTCTGCGCAGAAGGTGTTTTTCATAGCGTAGGACATCATTATGGCGATATCCTTGCAGGAGGAGATAAGATAGGTTTCGTGAAGTCCCGTGCAATTCGTGAAGCTTGTGTCTGTCATGCCGAGCGTTGCCGCCTTCGCGTTCATCATATCGACGAAGGCGCTTTCGCTTCCCGCGATATATTCTGCGAGAGTCAGAGCGGCTATTCCGTCGGATTTAAGGATGAGCGCGTGGAGCAGATCGCGCACGGTGAGCATTTCACTCACCTTGAAGCCAAAGCCCGACGAGCCCTCGGCAACCATTTTGTCGACCACGTGCTGAGATATAACGAGCTTTTCGTCCATAGCTTCCTCGGTCTTGAGATTCTCTATGACTACGATAAGAGTCATGACCTTCGTCATCGATGCGGGATAAATATCCTGCGTAGCCTTTTTTGAGGCTATTATCTTGTTGTCGGTAACGTCGATAAGCGCGGCAAATTCGGAATAGATGCCGTTATTGCCGTTGGCTTTTGATGAAAGGACAGCTACGTCTTCGGCGTAATCGGGAATACTTATCGCAATATCCTGCTTGTAGGGATATTCGCCCGCCAAAGAGGCGGAAACGTCGCCGTTTTCATCATTCGCTGCAAGCGAGGGCGCGGCGGCGATAAAATATACGAGGGTGACTATCAGAATAAGAACGATAGCCGCCAATATTACGGTAATAATTATA
>JAZSJO010000066.1:0-2396 GCA_045534365.1 Eubacteriales bacterium | reverse complement strand
TGCCCCAACACCACTTACGGTGAGAGCGTCGGTTGCGTAGCTATCACGGGTAACGCTTCCGTAGTAACTATCATTACCGCGGCTATCGGTGCTATTGCTATCTCCTTCCTCGCTCCCTTCGTAGCGTTCGTAAACTCTATTCCTTCTTGCGTAATGGGCGGCGTTTGTATGGCTCTGTACGGATTCATCGCGGTTTCGGGTCTTAAGATGACTCAGAAGGTAGACCTTGAGCAGAACGCAAACCTCTTCACGGTTTCCGTTATCCTTATCGCAGGTATCGGCGGTCTCGCTCTTACCTTCGGTCAGGTTACCATCACAAGCATCGCTTGCGCGCTTATTCTTGGTATTCTTACTAACCTTATGGTCAACAAGGCAAGAAAGAACTAAGATCTCTAACAAGCTGACTTTATAAAAATGCAGTCGCCGTGGCGACTGCATTTTTTATTTTATATGCTTATCAAGCGCCAAGTCCTTCATAAGACTCTGGACCTTTTCTGTTTTTTCATTACTCAAAGCGCTATTCAGCTTAAGCTCTTCGACGGCGTTTTTTCCTCTACCCTCGCGAACGACGTCTATCCAACGTCTTACCTGATAGACGGGCGTCAAGGCGCGGTGCTTCAATTTGGGATAACGCAAGGTCAAGCTTTCATAGGGCGCAAATATTCGTGATATGGCGTATCTGCCCTTTCCGCCTCTTGCCTCTCTTTTAGCGGCTATCATTGAGCCTTTAGAGCCGTAGACTCCTCCTCCAAAAATGTATTCTTCCATTTCCAAGGTCAGCGCGTCTCTCTCGCCGCCGTCAAACCAAGCGTCTGCTAAGGCAACGGCGGAATAATAGAATTTTTCGATCTCGCTCTTGTGACAAAGCTCCAATACTGCTTTTTCATCGTACTCAAGCTTCCTTCTCAAGAAATATATATCCGCAAAAGGACGGATCCCGCAACCACCGCCAACAAAATGGTAAGCGGTATGGGCTACGGCGTGATACATAAGGAACTCGTTCGTCAGCTTAAGACACGAGGTATCCGTCCCGCAGGTATATTCCCATACCCGTCCGAGAACTCGGTCAAGCTGAGGGATCGTTTCCTTAATGTTAAAATGCAATTCAAGATGCACTCCGCTTTCTGAATATAACCATACGTCGTGAAATCTTTTCTCGCCCTCTTTGCGATAGTTTAATCTGCCTACAATCATATCGATCACTCTATCGAGCATCTCTTCGTGAATAAGAATATCGATATCACAGCTCGTCCGCATCCACGGTTCGGGATAAAGCTCCCTGATGACCGCGCCTTTAAGCTTTACGTATGGGATATTCTCTTCATCAAGCAACGAGCATATCCTGTCGGTCTCGTATTTGATATTTTCATATCTGTAGACGGCAAGATATTGCTCCTTGGTAAATTTTTCTTTTATATCGGGAACGTCGTCGAGCAAATGTATTTTATCGAGCGCAAAGCCGACGAGATGAGCCATATCGTGCTTTTTTGAAAGCTTATACACTTCCCTTAAAGCCGTTTCGTCAAGCTCCCCGATATTTTTTAACGCATTCTCGTCTGCGCAAAGCACGGAGCGCAGAGCCGCTATAACTATTTCTGATATACTGTTCATTTCCGCGCTCCTTTCATAAGCAATTTTCGGCAATCAGAATTTTCTCCAGACCATTTTATTCACGACGCCCGTATATGATTGAATTATCTTTACCACCTTCGTTGAAACGTTTTCGTCGGT
Organism: Eubacteriales bacterium; assembly: GCA_045534365.1. GTDB lineage: Bacteria > Bacillota > Clostridia > Oscillospirales > CAG-272 > SVTX01. Next base: position 665 of record JAZSJO010000066.1, on the reverse strand, counting down.
ATAGGTGGGCACGGGAATGCCGTCGTCGCCCTCAAGCGTCATAGAAACAGCCGTGTCGACCGCCTGCAAAAGCGAGCATTCATCGATTCCCGCAAGGATAAAGCAAGCCATATCAAGCGCCTCGGGGCGGTCGGGCGACGTACGGATACAGACCGCGGGGAAAGGATTTCCAACGCTTGTAAAGAACGAGCTTTCCTCGGGAAGAGTGCCGCTGTCGGAGACGACCGCAAAAGCGTTCATCTGCAGGCAGTTATAATCGTGGAAGCCGAGAGGCTCGTGGCAGATGACTCTCTCGTCAAGCTTAAAGCCGCTTGCTTCAAGTCTCTTGCGGCTTCTGGGATGGCAGGAATAAAGAACGGGCATATCGTACTTTTCAGCCATCTTATTTATTGCCGTAAAGAGAGAGAAAAAGTTCTTTTCGGTATCTATATTCTCTTCTCTGTGAGCCGAGAGGAGAATATATTTTTTCTTTTCAAGCAAAAGTCTGTCAAGAATATCGCTTTTCTTTATCTCATCAAGGTTTGCGTGAAGCACCTCCGCCATAGGAGAGCCCGTGACGTACGTTCTTTCTTTAAAAAAACCACACTCATAAAGATAGGTTCTCGCCTGCTCAAAATATACAAAATTAACGTCGGAAATGATGTCAACTATGCGTCGATTGGTCT
>JAZSJO010000187.1:0-4338 GCA_045534365.1 Eubacteriales bacterium | reverse complement strand
GCTTTGCGGGACTCAGCTCTCTTATGGACTCTGCCGGAGGCGGTATGAGTATAATGAGCGAAATGATCGACAACAAGGAGCTCCTCGATCAACAGTACGAGCTTGTAGACGGTCATTGGCCCGAAAACGCCAATGAAGTGGTGCTTGTCGTAGGAGGAAACAATCAGATCAGTAAAATGGCGCTCTATATGCTCGGTGTTCTCGACCAAAGCGAGCTTGACGAGCTTATGAACGCGCTTATGACCGACGGAACCTACGACACGACGCCTATAGAGCCCTATTCGATTGATTATTTCCTCGGAATGAGCTTTTATCTGCTCAACACCTCTGATTTCTACGAAATCACCGATAATACCTACCTCAACGCAGACGGCGCCGAGCGTCCTATATGGAACGATATAAGAGACGACGTTGAATACGTTTCCGACGAGGAAAAGCTTCCCGAATTTATCAAGGAAAACGGCACGGAGCTTAAGATCTCGGGTATAATCCGCCCGAGAGTCGATGCGACCGCCACCTCTATCTCCGGTGTTATAGGATATACGAAGGAGCTTACTGAATATATCCTTGCCGATAACGCGGAGAGCGAGATAATCGCACAGCAGAAGGCTGACGAGGAATACAACGTTCTCACAGGTCTCGAGTTCGAGAGAACTCACTACACCCCCGAGACCATACACGAGCTTATCGACAAGATAGACGACTCGACCATGGATCAGTTCTACGCCTATATGACGCAGATGATACTCACAAACGAGGAGTTTGCAAGTCGTCTTGACGTCAAGGACGCTGAATCCTTTATGCAGATATTCTTCCTTATGCCCAAAGAAGCGCAGGCGGGTCTCGTTGAAAGCATGCTTGCCTCTTCAAGCGCAAAGGATCCCATTGGTACGGCTACTCTCTGCTCGGTCATCACGGGCATGATGGAAAACGTTACGGTTACTCCCGATAACCTTATCAAGCTTCTTCCCATAATGTCAACCGAACAGCTTTACGTGACTGTCGCGGGCGTTGCAGCAAGCGAGCAGATGCCTATGGATATAAAGGGACTCGTAGCCCTGGCAGGCGAAGACACTATGACGGGCATTTACGCATATATGTCCGAAGAATTGAAGCATATGACCGTCACCGAGGAGATATTCCTCACCCTTCTCTCTTCAATGAACGCCGAGGACGAGGATTTCATCACTCTTGAGGAAAATCTCTACAAGTTCGCTCCCCAGACCGACGCTACCCTTGAATCCAATCTCAAGCTTCTCGGCAACGCAGAAGAGCCCTCCCCCGCATCGATAAACTTCTATGCGAAGGATTTTGAATCAAAGGACTATATCGAGACCTTTATCAAGGAATATAACGACTCCGTAAGCGAAAAGGATAAGCTTCAATACACCGATATCATCGGCGTTATGATGTCCTCCGTATCGACCATAATAAACGTTATCTCCTACGTGCTTATCGCCTTCGTCGCTATATCGCTCGTAGTTTCTTCGATAATGATAGGCATTATAACCAATATTTCCGTTCTGGAGAGAACGAAGGAGATCGGTATTCTCCGCGCTATCGGCGCGTCGAAGAGAGATATCTCCAGAGTATTCAACGCAGAGACATTTATTATCGGTCTTGCGGCGGGAATACTTGGAATATTCGTAACGCTGTTCCTCTGTCTCCCCGTAAACGCGATAATTCAGGGACTTACGGGATACACCAACATCAAGGCAACTCTTCCCACAGCCGCCGCGTTTATCCTCATCGGCATAAGCATGCTTCTTACGATAATCGCAGGCCTTATTCCCTCTCGCTCCGCCGCCAACAAGGACCCCGTTGTAGCACTTCGAAGCGAATAATTTATAAAATAATAACAAAAATAACCATCGCAGATGCGATGGTTATTTTTGCATTATGTGATCACATTAAAAATTGTAGTTAATCCGCAAGATCGTCGGAGGCGTCGACCGACTCAAAATCCTCTTTCGACGCGCCACACAGGGGGCAGGTCCAATCGTCAGGCAGCTCCTCGAAATCGGTTTCGGGAACAATATCGTTATCGGCATCGCCGCATTTTTGGTTATACTCGTAGCCGCACAATTCACACACGTAGATCTTCATAAATTATAATCTCCTTATATATATTATTGGTTTTCAAAATTCAAGTCCCGAGGACAACACATAATATAATATTACAACTCACATAAATTGTCAATATCTCATATATAACAAAAATTCAGGCTCGACAGAGTCACGTTTTATAGAAAATATATCAATTATTATTTGTAAGACGCAGGGCCGTGTATATCTCTCCGTTTATTATACATTTATATGTACTCTTCGACAAATCGTTAACGGAATAATTATCTTTTTCAAAACATAAATTTAAACAAAGTACAAGCTATAATACGGAGATCAAAATGCCATCGAGAACGAGAAGATTTTTTCTGAACGCAATATCCCTGACCGTGACCGCCCTCTTTATGCGCGCGGTAGCCGTTGCCTTTAACGTATACGTATCAAATCGCGCGGGAAGCGAGGCGATGGGACTTTATTCTCTGCTTGGAAGCATATACGGCTTTGGTATGACCGTTGGTGCCGCGGGTATCAATCTTGGCACTACGAGACTTATATCCGACGCACTCGGGAGTGGCGACGAAGGTCTTGCCAAACGATCGATCAAAAAATGCCTTGCGTATTGCCTTATCAGCGGAGGGGGCGCGACGGCTTTGCTGTTTGTCTTTGCCGAGCAGATCGGAGTTATATTACTTGGCGACGCAAGAACCGTTCCCTCACTTCGCATACTCGCGCTTACTCTCATTCCGATAGCGGTCTGCTCTTGTCTTTCGGGATATTTTACCGCGGTACGTCGCGTTAAGGTAAACGCGGCGTTTCAGGTGTTGGCTCAATTCGTAAAGATAGCCTCGACGGTATTTTTGCTTTCTTTTCTCTTGGAGCTTGGCACGAAGGAGGCGTGCGTAGCCCTAGTTCTCGGAGGAGCGGTCGCGGAATTCGTCTCTCTTATCATTACCTACGCGCTCTACATACACGACCGAAAAAAGCTTAACGGTCAGGAGTCTCATGAAAAATCCGATGAGGGTATAACCAAAAAGCTTCTGTCGATCACACTTCCCGTGACCGTCAGCGCCTGCATCCGATCTGCCCTCACTACTCTTCAACACGTTTTAATACCAAAAGGACTTAAAGCAAGTGGGCAGGAGTGGGCGGCGGCTCTCTCAAGCTACGGATATCTTCACGGAATGGCGCTCCCCATAATTCTGTTCCCTTCGGCTTTCATTTCAGCTTTTGCGGGATTACTTATCCCCGAGATAAGCGAATGCTGTGTGCAGAACGACTACGAAAGACTGCGCCTAACCTCTTCCCGTTCGCTCTCTCTTTCTCTCTTTTTTTCAATCGGGATATCGGGAATTATGATATTCTTTTCACGCGAGCTTGGTATCCTTATATATAATAGTGAGGAGGTCGCGCGTTATATAAGAATCATAGCTCCTCTTATTCCCGTTATGTATATCGACAGCTCGGTCGACGCGATACTGAAGGGCTCGGGGCATCAGGTCTATTCAATGAACGTAAATATAGCAGACGCGCTGACCGCCTGCATATTCGCGCTTACTCTTATCCCACGGCTTGGGATCTACGGCTATATAATATCAATCTACGCAACCGAGCTTATGAACACCACCCTGAGCCTTTACAAGATGTTCTCGGTCAGCAAAATGCGACCGAAAATTATACGTCAGGTCTTTATGCCTATACTTTGCATAATAGGCGCGACTAACGTAGCAAAGCTGTTCCTCTCTCTCTTAAAGCACCCTTTTTCAGGTGCTCTTGAGCTCACGCTTCATATAATCCTTACACTTTCTGTATATATCGCGCTTTTGCTTATAACGAAAACCGTCGGCGCTGAGGAGGGCGAATTCTTATACGCTTCTCTTCTGTCGCAAAAGCGCTACGACTCGCGCTTCAGATCGGCAACAATTAAAGACCCGCAGGCGTAACCTGCGGGTCTTTAACAACTATAATCAAATCGACAATATATAAACTGAAGTTAAAAGCGCAACTTGTTTACAATCGTATTATTACAGTTTTACTGAGCAGAGCGTCTTGCTTCGAAGCACTTGCTGCAATATACGGGTCTGTCGCTGGAAGGCTGGAAAGTAAGCTTCGCTTCGCCACCGCACTCGCTACAAGTAGCGATGAAGTACTGGCGCTCGCCTCTCTCAGCATTCTTTTTCTTGTCGCGGCAAGCCTTGCAGCACTTAGGCTGGTTCTTAAAGCCCTTTTCAGCGTAGAACTGAAGTCGGATCGTAGCCATGTCGTTCTGGGGGGCAA
>JAZSJO010000003.1:0-13976 GCA_045534365.1 Eubacteriales bacterium | reverse complement strand
GGTTACACAATTCAAAATAACCGCGGAAAGCCCACAAATAGCGAGTTTATCGCGATGATTGCGGATAATTTGAGGTTGAAGTATAAGTTGTATTGAAGTAGTTGATAATTTCAAATTTTGATTTATCGAATTGTTTTATTTGTTCATTTCTTGCCCCCGTCGGCAAGAAACGAACCAAAGAAACGCCGCTCAAGAGGAGGAGAGGTCTCCGCGATTGGTAGACTACGCTATCCAATCTGCTCCGACATCCTCCCCTCTTAAGAAACACCCTACCATAAGTACCGTTCGTTATATGCAATCAGTGAAATTTTGATTTAAGATATACTTTGTAAATGTGGGGAGATTTCTTAAAGAGGGGAGATCTTTTTCTCCCCTCTTTAAGCGGCGTTCTTTTCGTCCTTTTCTTTCGACGCGGAAAGAAAAGGACATAAAAAAGAATTAGATAAACTGCAATTTATCATTTGTCAATCTTCGCTGTAATTAGATAACACCCCGTGTTGTCGGAAGAAATGACACAAGAGACAAGCTCGGCAGGCAACGTAATATTCCCCTGCTCTCCAACCCTCTGTCGGGAGATAAGATAACCCTCGGCCTCGTACCAGACGCCTATATCCATTGAAAGTATGTATTCTTCCAGCGTCAGATGATTATTATAGATAATATCTGCGTGAGGTGCCCCGACGTAGCGGATATGCCACGGCTCAAATCGGATACCCGTGATATCCTCGGCAAAGGACGGGTAACGGATAATAAAGCCGTATCTCCAACACTCCGAATTGACGAATCTGCCCGCCTTTGATTTAATAAAGCCGTCGCCCGAATAGCGCGCCACGTAAACGTCAAGGGCGAGTCCCGTCTGATGCTCGCTTGCGCCCGGCAAGGTTGCGGTCAGCGGGTCTTCAAGGTAAAGCGTCTCTTGCTCCTCTCTGCCTCTAAGATCACTTGACACATAAAGCTTTTTGCCCGTCTCCTCGGTCACCGCCGCCGAAAGCGACGCGTAAGACGAAAGCATACAGTCATTCATAAATACCGTAGTCTCCTTGTATTCCGAGACCTGCGGGACAAAATCCTCCGCAAGCAAATACTCGGTATTTACAAGCATCAGGCTTTGGTCAAAGGTCACTCTGCCGTCCCTCTCAAGCTCGTCAAGAGTATATTCGGAAAGCTCGATCTCTTCCACCACGGCGACCTCTATCTCATCCTTGAAAATACCGTTGTTTTCAAAAAAGAGGTAGAGCTTATGGGAATACAAATGCACGGCGAGCGTCGACGCGCAGAACATTGCCAAAAGAAGACCAAATATAGCTAATTTTTTTAATTTTCCTTTCATTTATCTTCCTCTTTGTCCTTTTGACCGCCGTAAATCAAGGAATCGTTGCCCTCGGCTATCTCGATGCCCTCACAGCTCACCGCGATCAAGGAATCACAACCCCAAAAGGCGTCCTTTCCTATCTTTTTTACGTTGCCGAGGTCGACCGATTCCAAGGACTCACAATAAGCAAACGTCGATGGCGAAAGCTCGGTGACCTTATCGGGAATAGCGATCGATTTAAGCGAGCGGCAACCGAAAAAGGCTTGCATACCGATACTTTCAAGACCGCTACCCAATTCAACGGTCTCAAGGTTATCGCAACCGAAAAAAGCGTCGTCGCCAATACTCTTCACCGTGTCGGGAAGAATGATATGATCAAGCGAGCGGCAACCGTAAAAGGCGCGGACTCCTATTGACGAAGCTCTTGAGCTTTCAAGTGAAATCTCGGCAATATAAGCGCAATTTGCAAAGGCTCTGTCGGGTATAATCGTGCAATCTTCGTTAAGTCTGACACGGCGCAGAGACTTCGGCACGAATTCGTCGTTATAATCGGCGCTCTCCGCACCGAAAATATAACCAAAATGAGTGTTTTCTCCACCGTCGCCAACGAAGGACAAAGATATACCTCTGAGCGAATCGCACTCGAAAAACGCGCCGAAGGATATGCTCTCGGCGGCATCGAACTGCGCGAAAACCAACGAGGAACAGTAAGCGAAGGCATATTCACCAACACTCTTCACCGAATTTATTTGCGTGATATACACTATGTCGCGACATTCGTAAAAGGCAAATCTGCCTATCTTCTCTAAATTTTTCTCGGAAAACACCACGGCGGAAAGCGATTTGCAGCCCGCGAAGGCGTTGTCGGCAATTTCACTTACACCGTCACCGATAATGACCATATCAAGAGCCGCAGGCACCTTTATTGCGTGTTCTTCGTATCCGTCCGCGCCGAAAATATAGCCGAAATAGTCGTTTTCTCCGCCGTCACCCACGAATGGTATGCGCAAGGTAGCGAGATTGTCGCAATCGGCAAACGCGCCCTTTTCTATCAAGGTAACGCTGTCTGGGATCCTGACAGCGCGCACCAAAGCGCCCGCAAACGAGCTTTCTCCAAGTGCCACTACGGCTTTACCGTCTATTTTCTCGGGAATAACTACTATATTTTCGCTTCCTATGTAGGAGATTATCTTAACGCCGCCCTCCATATCCTCGGTCACAAAGAGAGAGCCGTCGGTCTCGCGATTCTGCGAAAACGCGAGAGCCGAATTATCGTCGTATTCGACAAATCTGTTGAGCAGCTCGGGATCGCCATAATAATCTCCGTCTGCTTCAAGCTTCGGCACGCCTTCCCAATTATTTACCGTCTCGTCAGGTCTTTCGGCGCAGGAGGCAAGAGTGACGAGCAGAGTTGCCAGAACGAGAGCAAAGGCTCTCAAAAATATGACTTTATTTTTCATTATTCTCTCCTTCAAGCTCTCTTTTCTCACTACCGGAGCGTATCGCGTGGTAGGCGGCGATTATCACGGTAGGTATTATCTGCGCGCCAAACCACAAATAAGTGCTGCCAAGAAGCGTTCCTATCTGCTCCTCGGTCTCCGCGTCAAATATCGGCGTTCCCTTTGCGTAGAGCAAAAGGACCACGTATATGAAAGCTATACCAACCAGCATTATGATAAATTGCTCTCTCTGGCTTACTACGGGAATATATTTTTCCTTGTTCAGATAGCAAACGCCGAAAAAGGCAAGGATAGCCACCGTGGGCAGCGCAAGCGACACGTGCTTGAACAGCCACAAAAGATTAGGCTCTTTTCCCTCCTCCTCCATAGCGTCAAGCTTCGGGATAAGCTTGTCCGCGTGCAAATTGAACACTAACGCCAACAATATGCAGAGTAAAAGTGAAAATATTATAATTCTTATTACAGATTCCTTCGTTTTCATTTTTTGATCCTCAATTCTGCTTCTGAACGCTCTTATATTCGTCGTAATAGCGGTAATAGGGGCATCTGCCCGTATTTCTGCCCAAAAAATCTATCATTTCGTCCTCGTCAAGAGAAATATTGCAGACATATTCCTCCCACTCCTCGTCGTAGTCGTAAAATTCACAGCTCTCGCAAGTGCCGACGACCTTTTTCGTTTTATCCTCTGCCATTTTATCACCTCAAAGCGTAAAGCCCTCGGGCAAAAGCTCGCCCAGAGTCTTCGTTACGATATTCTGTCCGTCAAAAAGTATTATCTCAAAGCTCTCCGAGCAGAATTCCAGCATAAACTGTCGGCATATTCCGCAAGGAAGGCAGAGCTTGTCCGAATTTTTCCCCGCAGGCGCGCCTACGACGGCAATAGCCTTGAAATCTCGCTTCCCCGCGCTGATAGCCGCCGCGAAAGCCGACCTCTCCGCGCATATAGTCGCTCCATAGGAGCCGTTCTCGATATTAACTCCCGCAAATATCTCGCCGTCCGACGCAAGCAACGCCGCGCCCACGCAAAAATGAGAATACGGCGAATACGCCCTCTCTCTCGCTTCCGTTGCAGCCTTTATCAATCTTTCTTTCATAAGCCATCCTATCCAAAAGCCCGACCTCAGATATCAAAACAAGAAGTCGGGCATTTTATATTTATACGTTTGAGCCTTCTACGAAATACGCCGCCTCTGTGTCGGCGCAGTTAAGGAAGAACGCCAAGGGGAACATTTCAAGTGCTTTTCCTACGTTACCGGGGTCCTCGTTGCCCGAAAAGCCCATATGATAACGGATAGCAAACGCCTCGTCTCTCGTGAGCCTCATATATCCCGACGCTATATATACCGATTTTTCACCGTGGCCGTAAGGAAGATTATCCTCGATAGTATAATAAGGAACGCTCTCCCATCTGCCCTCGGGATTCTTTTGATTTCTGAAGCTCACCTTATAGAAATTCACCTTACAGATATCGTGAAGCAGAGCCGCGATAGCTATGCTCTCCTCGCTGTACTCGATACCGTAAAGCTCCTTTATTCTCGGACGGGCAAGAATGTCACAGAGACAATCGTAGACGTTGAGAGAATGCTCGAGCAGACCTCCCTCGTAGTTTCCGTGGAAGCGTGTACTTGCGGGAGCGGTGAAAAAGTCACTTCCCTCTGAGCAGAGAAAATCAAGCAGCTTATCCGCGCCCTCTCTCTTTATCTTCTCCTTATAGATCTGTATAAATCTTTCCCTGTTAGTCATTTTTCTCTCCATTAATTACAATAATTCTTCATTTTATATTTTAACAGACACAGCCGACTTTGTCAAGGACTGAAATAAAGAAATGCCCAAAAACCGTCAATATCCTCTCTTTCCCGCAAAGCCTCGCCACAAAAGCTTACGCAGAAGATCAAAGGGAAAGACAGTCAGAGCCAAAAGCGAGGTGAAGGCAAGCTCAAAAAGAGTGAGGGGGGCTGTACGCAGCACCGCTCCGCCAAGATAGATGAAGATTATCTGTATTATCAGCACCGCCGCCATAATGCCAATAAACGCCTTGTTTTTCGTTATATTGGAAAGCAGACGCAATCTGTCCGTGCGGGCATTGAAGCAATTGAACACCGACGAGAAGATAAACAGAGCGAAAAAAGCGGTGAGAAGATAGATATTGTCACTTGACCAGCGGAAACGCGAGCTTATCCAAGGAAGCCTGAAAAACGCGATACAAAGCGCCACGGTAAAGCCGCCCTGAACGATTATCTCGTATATCATATAGCCGTTGAGTATCGGCTCGTCTCTCCTCTTTGGCTTCTCAAGCATACAAGATTCAAGCGCAGGCTCTCCCGCAAAGGCAAGACCGCCCAGAGTGTCCATTATTATATTTATCCAGAGCATCTGTACCACGGTCACGGGCGCGTCTATGCCTAAAAAGGGACATATCATCGACACGCCCACGGCGCAGAAATTCATCATAAGCTGGAGAGAGATGAATTTTCTTATGCTCTTGAAAATATTTCTGCCGTATAGCACCGCCTTGACTATCGACGCAAGATTATTATCGAGAATAATGATATCCCCCGCGTCCTTTGCCACCTGCGTGCCGCTTCCCATTGAAAAGCCGACGTCGGCGCGCTTGAGAGCGGGCGCGTCGTTGATGCCGTCGCCCGTCATTCCCGTCACAAGCTCAAGCTCCTGCGATATCCGCACCAATCGGCTCTTGTCCGTGGGCAGAGCGCGAGCGACTACCGCAAGAGACGGTAATATTTCCTTTATCTGTGAATCCGACATACGCGCAAGCTCGTCGCTCGTGATAGCGATGTCGACGCCTCCGCCGATTATCCCGCACTCCTGCGCGATGCTCTTCGCGGTCTCTTTTCCGTCTCCCGTTATCATGACCACGTGTATGCCCGCGCCGCGCAATTTCCCCACCGACGCCGCCGCTTCCCTGCGTATTCTGTCCTCAAGCACAACGAGACAGATAAGCCGAAGCTCTCCAAAGCGGCCCTCCTCAAGGCTACGACATATATGTCTTTCTCGGCTTTCTGCTATCGCAATCACTCTCTTTCCCTTTTCCGTCAAAGAGTTACATATCCTTGAAAGCGAAGAGTTGTCCGGACGAGCCTCTCCCCCGTCCGACAACGTAACCGAAGTGATATAGGGCAGGAGCTTTTCGGGCGCGCCCTTTATAAATATCCGCCTTTCCCTCCCCCGTGATACACTAACCGCGGAAAACTTTTTATCGCTGTCAAAGGGGAGCTTTTCCACAACCGAAAACTCGGGCAGCTCTCTTTCGTAAGGCAGCGCGGCTTCAAGCAAGGCTCGCTCCGTGGAATTCCCGCCCAGCGCGCTCCTGTTTTTACCGTCCTTGCCCACAACGCTTGCGGTATTGGCAAAGGAATTCAGCAAAAAGTCGCAAAACACGCTTCTGTTGCTCTTGAGCTGTGATAAATTTTTGTATTCCCTGCCGTCTCCGAGAAAAACGCACCCCACACGCATCTTGCCCTCGGTCAGAGTACCCGTTTTATCGGTAAAGAGAATATTCATGCTTCCCGCCGACTCTATACCCACGGGCTTGCGTACGAGCACGTGGTCTCTGACCATTCTTTTGATATTCGAGGACAATACCACCGCGATCATCATCGGAAGCCCTTCGGGAACGGCTACGACCACGACGGTAAGAGCTAAGGTGAGGGCGTGGAAAAGATGCGAAAGCAGAAAAGAAACACTTGCAAGTTTATATTTTATTATCTGCGCGTCAAAGGCGCTGTCGACCACGAAGGTATTGAAAAGATAGACCAAAGCCACCAGCGCCGCGGCGATATATCCCACCGCGCTTATCTGTCTTGCAAGCCTGGCAAGTCTTATTTTTAAAGGGCTTTCGCGCGTTTCCTCCTGTATCTCGCGCGAAATGTCGCCAAGATAGGTGCGGTCTCCGACCGCTTTGACTAAAAGTCCGCCCTCTCCCGACGTGACCGTACAGCCGCGCAGACAGTAATAAGGCGACGACGGAGTGTTATCGGCTTCGCCTTCTTTTTTTGCGCTTTTATAGACCTCTCGGCTCTCTCCCGTCATAGCCGATTGGTCACAGCCTATCCTGCCCCATACAAGCTCACCGTCGGCAGGTATCTGCTCGCCCGCGCCGATATAGACGATATCTCCCACCACTATATCGTTGATATCCACGGAAGCTATCTCTCCGTCGCGCAAAACGCGAAAGAAGGCTCTTCCGCTTTCCGCGTCAAGCCGCTCAAAAGCCGCCTGCGAGCCGTATTCCGACAGAGTCGATATAAGCGTGGCGAGAAGAACCGACACGGCGATGCCCGCCGTCTCAAACCAATCGGCGTGTCGAAAGGTAAAGATGAAGTTTATCACCAGGGCGGCAATAAGTATTTTTATAATAGGATCTCCAAGATTTGACAGAAACTGACGAAAAAAGCTCTTTTTCTTTTTTCTGCTCATTGCGTTTGAGCCGTGTCTTGCGCGAGAGTTCTTCACCTCTTCGCTATTAAGTCCTCTCAATTCCACTGACGCGCGCTTTTCATACTGCGTTGTAATATTTATCCCTCCTAACTCTGACGTGTCCTCGAATAAATATATGATATTTCTTGTGGAATTAAAACGACCATCTTAAAATATATCCATAGTGTGATATAAATTTTTCGTTGACAAACAGTTTAAACGATTCATCTATGCTTCCATCGCGCGAAATTCACGCATCTCGTCTATTCAGACTCAAAAAAAGGCTGTCTCAAATGCTTTTTATTTCGCATTTGAGACAGCCTCTTAAACCAAATCAAAATCTTTCGTCCATTGAGATGTAATCTCTCGCCTTGGCGATACACTTATACGCGGGACGGATGATGCGGTTTGACGTGCAATACTCCTCCATACGGTGAGCGCACCAGCCCGCAACTCTCGCGATAGCGAAGAGAGGCGTGTACATCTCCGTAGGAATGTCAAGCATACGGTAAACAAGTCCCGAATACAAATCCACGTTGGCGCACATATCCTTATCAACGCCCTTATAAGCCTTAAAGAGCGCGGGGGTTATCCGCTCTATCTTCTCAAGCAGCTCAAAGTCGTCGCCGTATCCCTTGTCGTAGGCAAGCTTTTTAGCGTAGGTCTTGAGCATAACGGCTCTCGGGTCGGACTTGGTATAGATCGCGTGTCCCATACCGTAGATAAGTCCGCTTCCGTCGTTGGCCTCGCCGTTGAGTATCTTAAGAAGGAATGCTGCGACCTCGTCCTCGTTGGTGATGTCTTTTACGTTTGCCTTTATGCAATCGAACATCTCCTGCACCTTGATATTCGCGCCACCGTGACGGGGACCCTTCAGCGCGCCGATAGCCGCGCTTATCGCCGAATAGGTATCAGAGCCCGAGCTTGAAAGCACGCGGCAGGTAAAGGTGGAGCAGTTTCCTCCTCCGTGCTCGGCGTGAACCACGAGACAGAGGTCAAGCAGTCTCGCCTCCTCCTCGGTATAGCTCTTATTGGGACGCAACACGCGCAAAAAATTCTCAGCGGTTGAAAGCTCGTCCTTGGGGTTGTGGATATTCAGGCTCTTATCGAAAAACGCATTTTGATAGACCGCGTAGGACTGCGCCGCGATAACGGGCAGACGCGAGAGTAGCTCCATACTCTGATGGAGCATATTTTCAAGACCTACGTCGTCGGGGTCGTCGTCGTAGGCGTAAAGAGAAAGCACCGCGCTCGCCATCTTGTTCATTATCGACTGTGAGGGCGCCTTCATAATAATATCCTCGGTAAATCTGGGAGGCAGACGTCGATACGCCGCTAAAATATCGTTGAACTCGGCAAGCTCGGCAGGCGTGGGAAGATGACCGAAGAAAAGCAAAAACGCGCATTCCTCAAAGCCAAATCTCTTTTCCTTTACGAAGTTGTTTACAAGCTCGCTTATCTCGTATCCTCTGTATTCAAGCTTTCCGTCAACGGCGCACTTCTCTCCCTCGTACATAACGTAACCGTGAGCGTTGCCTATTCTCGTAACTCCTGCCGTAACGCCCGTACCGTCGGGCTCACGCAGACCGCGCTTGACTCTGTAGTTGTCAAACGCCGCCTTTGGAATAACGTACGCCGACCTTGCGTCGTCGAGCATAGATTGAAATTCTTTCTCTATCTCCTCGTCGTGATCGCTCTGATGATTTTTAGAATATAACTGCATAAGTCTGATACCTCGTGCCACAATCGGCAAATAAAATCGGTTTTATAAAAGTTTTATAAAATAATTAACTTATTATACCACTAATCAAGGCGTTTTTGCAATTAACAAATTGTAAACTTTCAAACAAACCCGTATATTTTATCAAAAACCCCGAATTTTGCAAGTTTTTTTGCCCATCGCTTCAAAATCGAAAATTCTTTGCAGGAAATAAAGAAAAGATATGCAAAAATCATCGATTTGTCGCCCAAAAGCCACCTTTTTTTCTTTTTAGCACAAAGGTCGTTTGCAAGAAGCGAAAATAATCCTGCACCGCAAGTAAAAAATCAAGCCTTCGTTTTTCTGAAATCAAAATCCGACAGACCCTTCGATCTGTCGGATTTTTTAACATCTGTCAACGTTAACGACTATAAAATAGGTAGGCTCGACCTCTGCCACTCTGTTCTGCGCCGCGTCGATTATTTCGGCGTTACTCATTTTTAACTCAAAAGGCGCGCTGATGTCAAAGAGCAGATTGGTGTGCGTTCTGCCTCGCACGAAGCGGAAATCGTGAATATCAAGGCTTTCATCAACCGCCTTCACCCTTTCAATAGCGAAGGCTCTCATCGCGTTGACATCCTCGTCGTCCACTACTATGGGATCCATATGGATATTCGACTGTATCCCAAGCTCGCCGTTAAGCTTCTTTTCTATCATATCTATCATATCGTGCGACTCGTAAATATCCTTCGAGCCGTCGACCTCGATGTGAAGGTTGGCAACGAATCGACCTGGACCGTAGCTATGCACCACCATGTCGTGAATACCGAGAGCCGCGGGAAACTCGGCAACTATAGCTTTTATTCCCTCAACTATCTCTTCGGACGGAGCCTCTCCCAATATGGAATTTTTGGTATCATTCAGTATCTTGATGCCCGCGACGAATATGACTACCGCCACCGCGATACCCATATAACCGTCTATATCCACTCCCGTAAACTTAAATATCAGCATAGCAATAAGCACCGCCAAGCTGGCTCCCGCGTCGGAAAGACTGTCCGCCGCCGTCGCTCTCATGACCGACGAATCTATCTTTTTGGCAATTTTGCGGTTAAACAGCACGAGCCAGAGCTTGAACAAGACCGACACCGCCAGAACGGCTATCATCAGCCACGAAAAGCTGGTTACCCTGCCGTCGTCGAATATCTTATCAAGCGATTCTCTGAAAAGATTCCAGCCCACGAGCAATATAAAGAAGGAAACTATCATACTCGCCACGTACTCGATCCTCGCGTGACCGAACGGGTGGTCTCTGTCGGCGGGCTTCGCCGCCATTTTGAAGCTTATCAGCGAGATTATCTGTGAGCCTGCGTCTGACAGGTTGTTTATACCGTCGCCCGCCAAGGATATCGCGCCGAAAATAAGTCCCACGGTTATCTTTCCTATCGCCAAAAGTATATTTACAGCAATTCCCACCGCGCTGGCAAGCGTTCCGTACGACCGTCTTACCGCAGGGGATATTACGTTTTCCCTGTCCTTTACGAACAGCTTACACAATAATTCCGTCAAACCAAAAACCTCTCTTAAAATCAATCGAAAACCGCTCTCGGTCTTATTTCTTAACACTTTGCTTGAAAAGTATATCGCTTACGCAATCCAAGCACCACAGACGAACGCCTCAGCGGTCGTCCTCTATTCCCCAATATTTGCGGTCGAGACTGCGGAACTGTATCGCCTCCGCTATATGCTCGGCTTTTATGATCTCGCTTCTTGCAAGGTCGGCTATCGTTCTCGCGACTCTCATTATCCTGTCGTAACCGCGGGCGGAAAGTCCCATAGAATCATACGCGCTCCGCAAAAGCTCCATAGCGTCGTCGTCCGCCACGCAGTATTTTCTGATACCGGGAGAATCGAGAGTTGCGTTGTTGAGGTAGTGATCGCCGTTCATTCTCTGCCTTGCGAACTCACGCGCCTCTATAACCCTCCGTCTTACGACCTCGCTTCTCTCTCCCGATTCGCTTCTGTCCGAAAGCTCGTTGTAGCTGAGCGACGGAAGCTCTATCTGAATGTCTATTCTGTCGAGCATAGGACCGCTTATTCTCGAAATATATCTTCTCACGTCACCGCTCTTGCAGGTGCATCTTCTCGTGGGATGACCGAAATAACCGCAACGGCAGGGGTTCATCGCGCCGACAAGCATAAAATTACAAGGGAAGGTAACCCGTCCGTTCGCTCTGGTTATCGTGACTCTTCTGTCCTCAAGCGGCTGACGAAGCGCGTCGGTCACCTGCTTGGGGAACTCGGGAAGCTCGTCTAAAAACAGCACTCCGTTATTTGCAAGCGACACCTCGCCCGGCATCGGATTTATTCCGCCGCCCACGAGGCTGACCGCGCTCATAGTGTGATGAGGTGAGCGGAAGGGCCTTATGGACAAAAGCGAATTCCCATCCTTCAGATTTCCCGCCACCGAATGTATCTTCGTGGTCTCTATCGCCTCGTCGAACGAAAGCGGAGGCAAAATGGTAGGTAATCTCTTGGCAAGCATACTTTTTCCCGTTCCGGGAGGGCCGATGAGCAGAATATTATGTCCGCCGGTTGCCGCTATCTCCATAGCTCTCTTCGCCTGCGCCTGTCCCTTGACGTCCGAGAAATCTATTCCGTAATCGGCGCCCGACTCCAAAAATCCGTTTCTATCGTAATTTACGGGTGTGAGCGTCTCGGTACCGTTAAGATGCGCCACTATCTGTCGCATATTCTGAACGGCGTAGACGACTATCCCCTCGACCGCCGCCGCTTCGCTCGCGTTATCGGCAGGCGCGAAAAACTCACGAAAGCCCGCGTCTCTCGCCGCCACGCACATCGAAAGCACGCCGCGAATACTTCTCAAAGCGCCCGAGAGCGACAGCTCACCCACGAAGCACTTGTCGGAAATATCTATATCCGAGCGCACGATACCCGCGCACTTCATAATACCTAAAAGTATGGCTACGTCGTAAGCCGAGCCCTCTTTTTTTCTGTCGGCGGGGGCAAGATTGAGCATAAAGGACATTTCGGGGAAACGGAATCCGCTGTTGATACACGCCGTTCTTACTCTTTCCTTTGCTTCCTTGACCGCCATATCGGGCAGACCGACCAGATCAAAATTCGGGAGCTTCGGTTGAGCATCGGCTTCGACCGTAACGATATAGCCGTCTATTCCGAATATTCCCGCGCTGAAAACCGATGATAACATTTTCAAACCTCATAAATCAGTATATTTACATAATTATAACATAATTCAAGACAAATTACAACAATCAAGTCAAAAAAATGCCGTCTCCTCGCTATTTTTCGCCAAAAATCTGTTCAAAAATCAATTTTCGCGCCAAAAGCTCGTGCGTTTGCCTGCGGACAGATAAGAATTGTTAATAAATCCTGCAAAAATATTTACAAAAGCCCAAATCAAAGTAGCAATAAACCTATTGACAATTAATACTTTTTGAGGTATAATTTTAGTATGTGAAATTATGAGCTCCGCATACGGAGTTCAGCGTGAAGGTTGTTTCCTTTTTCAAAGACAACTCTGCCGCAAGGCGACGCAGTGAGCTTCTCTGCTTGCCTGAGGCGTAATTTACGCACGGATTTTGCCCGTGGCAAAATTCATCAATATTTTTGTGCCGCTATCAGGCGGCGGAATGGAGATCAAAAAATGAAAAAGCTTGCGATACTTTTAATAATTGCCATGCTTCTCGTTTCTTTTGCGGCCTGCGCCTCCGAGGAAGACGAAAACCTTGCGTCCATCGACGATTATATGGCTGCTTCAAACGAAGAAAAGCTTACTAACGGCACTCTCAAGTTCGAAGAGGGCCCCGGCGACACCGCTATCATTTCCGACTATATAGGAATACACTCTTTACATACCGAGGAGGTTCCCTCAATACTTCCCGAGGCAAAGCGTACCGTAGTAGGCGTAGGTGATGAAGCCTTCTACTACTGCACCTCTCTCACAGAGGTCATCCTTCCCTCCACCGTTACTTACATCGGCGACTGGGCGTTTGCAGGTTGCGCAAACCTTGAAAAGATAGTTATTCCCGCATCGGTCACCTCTATCGGCAAGGGCGCGTTCAGCGGATGCACCGCTCTTACCACCGTTGTGTTTGAGGGCAACGCGCTGACGGAGATCGGCGACTACGCGTTTATCGATTGCGAGGCTCTTTCAAGCATAACCCTTCCCGAAGGACTTGCAAGCATCGGTATGGAGTGCTTCCGCGATTGCGCCGCTCTTACTTCGATCACAACTCCCTCCTCTCTCAAGACTATTGGAGATATGGCGTTCTACAACTGCGAGGGACTTAACGCAGAGGGCGCGCTCACTCTTTCGGCTTCTATCGAGGAGATCGGCGAGTTTGCTTTCACGGGCATCAACAAGCTCTACATAACCGCTCCCGCAGATTCCTATGCGGCTAAATACGTAAACGCTATGAGAGCGACCGAGGAAGAAACCGAGTAATTAAAATTCAAAAAATTAAAGGCATTGGCGTGATATTCTTATCGGAGAATTCGTAAGCACAAAATTTCGGCAGAGAACTTGTTTTCTCTTCCGATTTGCAGTATAATAGGGCTAACGGAAAGCCTCCCTCCGAGAGGGAGGGGGACCGCGTTAGCGGTGGAAGGAGCCTGCGTGACCTTGGGGTTGTGCTAACTTTATTATAACGCGCTCTCCCTCAGTCAGCTTCGCTGACAGCTCCCTCCCGGAGGGAGCCTATTGAAGCGTTCGCACACCTTTTAGGGGTATGGGCTTTGCCCGAAGCCTTGTAATACAAAGGCGAAACTGGCGATAAAGGAGATATTATGAACTATCAAAAATTAATGACTGATTCCTTAACCTCCCTCTTAGATGGAAAGGAAAACTTGAAATGCTCTTTTTTTGCAATATTGTTGCAAGGACCAAATTTTTATTCTGGTTACTGGGGCTTGTCGGACAATAATTTGCTGGGAGCAGTCTTGACGTTTTCAGGTACAGAAGTATCATACACAATAAAAGTGCCTTTAGAAATAAAAAAGGTCAAGATCCGAAAGAGCCTTTTTC
>JAZSJO010000028.1:0-10492 GCA_045534365.1 Eubacteriales bacterium | reverse complement strand
CGTTCGCTTCGCTCACTGCCGCGAGTTTGCTTCGCAAACATTGGGTCATCAGTTCGATTCTGTTTCCCTGCTCCAAAAATCCATCGCAATAGCGGTGGATTTTTTGTTCTCAACATCTCCCTTTCGGGAGCCGGGAAAGCGGCTTTGTCCTCTATGCTCTGTTGGGAACTTTTTTATTTTGTGCCTGTATTGACAAATAACGCCAACCTTATTCATTCTCTTATAAACGATCAACGCCACAAATATCGCGGCTACGTCTGCACCAACTTACCGACGATAACGCGCAGGATAGTGGACTCGTATTCGTCCTTTCCGTCGCATAAAATTCCGTGTGTGTGCAGGTTCTGATCATACATAATTATTCGTTAATAACGTACTTTATCGAAGAGACCTTGCCGTCGCGGAAGATGAACTGAAGCGTGCAATTATTCGCTTTATACTGAATATTCTCGCCCACGGAGGTGTAATCCTCGCCGTATTTTGCGATAACGTCTGCTTTTTCGTCACCTATCGAAACACCCTCAAGCGTTTCGACGAGGTCGTTTGTGAGCGTTATCATATAAACGTAGTCCTTATCGCCTTCGGGGTAGGTCTGTATCTCAAATCCGCTGTATCTGTAGACCTTATCGAGTCCCTCAAAGGCGCAGGAGGGAGACTCGTCGTAGGAAAGAGGCGCTCCGAGATTTTCAAGAATGACCGTTACTTCGTCTCCGGGGAAGATCTCAATCTCTCCCGTAAAAAAGCTATAATTCAGCTTACCGTCGATCTGCGGGCCGTCGCAGGCGCAGAAAAGCGATATGCTCGTAAGCGCTATCAGCGCAAATATCAGAATTCTTTTCATTTTCGTGTCTCCTCCATCATCTCAAGCTTTGCTTTTTCGTATTCCTTGACCTTTTCGTTCCATACTTCGCTCGTCTCAATGTCGCTCTTAAGACTTTCCACACCGTGTTTTTCGGCAAGTATCGCGCCGAAATATTTCGTCATCTTCTCCGCGCCGAAAACGTTGAGGTGAACTCCCGCGTCGTATGTGTCGTGCGACCAATCGATACCGATATCATCGTTACCGATAAAGTTATAGTAATCAAGACCGTATTCGTCGGCGTAATCGCATATCTGAGAGTCCCACTCGTCGTACCACCAATATTTCCATGTGTTCGTGGGAGATTTGATAAGTACCAGCTCAACTCCCTTCTCCTCGCAAAGCACACGCATTTTGTCGAGATATTCAAAGGCGGTCTCAGGGAGAGTGTAGTCGATAAGCTCACTGCCCTGCGACGAGCTTTCCATAGGCTTTATATTGGTCTGTATCATATAGCCGTTATAAGCGACCTTATCCCGCTTGAAGATATATTCGATATCCTCGCGCGAAAGCTCCTGCCACCTTGAGTGGAAGCGAAGGAGCGGGAAGATATACGACGCGAAGGTCTCGTCCTCGGTCATAGACGCCTCTATCGCACCTACCTTGCTCAGTGACAATTTCATACCGTCAAGCGTCATTCGGTTATACGCCTCGCTTTGAGGCTCTCCGTATTTCATAGACAGCACGTTGAATACAACGACCTCGGGCGTTTCATATTCGAGCATTTCCTCAAGCAGATAATAGGATTGCCATATCAGCTGCTGCGCGCTTCCGCGGACGTATGAGGTAATACCGTACTCCTGCCAGAGCGTTGCGGGGACGAAGCTTTCGTAGACCTCGCAATCCCCTACGAAGAGCACCTGATGCGTGTTTTCCGCATCCGTCTCGTCGTAATACTCCGCCACGAGATTGCCCTCTCTTGAATGCGACGCGTATTTCGGCAAAAGCAGGAGCGTCGCGAGCCACAGAAGAGCCGCAAGGGCAAGTAATACCGCTATGGCGCATATTATTCTCTTTTTTATCATTTCAGTAAAATTCCAATCAAATTAAAACTGCGTATATATGAATTGCGACGCGTCAAAACCTATGCCGTACGAGCCGAATATGAGCGTAGCGAAGATAAGCACCGCCATACAGGCAAAGAGGACAAGCGGCTTTTTAACAAGACGGCGGCGCAGAGGTCTCTCTCCTCTTGCCGATATCTCGCTGACGAGAAGCATCGTAAGTATTCCGAACGCTACGACGATATAATTTTTTATATCAAGACCAAGCTCGAGCGCGCCGCCCGTAAGGAAGCCTCTCCAGCCCTCCCCGCTATAGAAGACCGAGCCGAGCATCCTGAAGGTCAAAGGCACGTTACGGTAGACGTCGAGGATTCGTATCGTTCCCATTATCATAAAGGTCTGCGCGCGAAGATAAAGTACCCACGCGCCCCTTTTCGCAAGACTTGGGAATCTTGCATGAAGCTTATTGTAAAGCGGCTGACACTCTTGAGAGACCAAAATAACGAGGCAATTGAGAAGTCCCCACACGATAAAATTCCAGCTCGCTCCGTGCCAGAGACCTGTCAAAAACCAAGTAATTATCGTGGCAAGATAGACGGGAACGCGCTTTCCTATAGCGTTGCCAAGGTGGGCTCTGCTCCACTTTGAGAGTTTTTGCATCGACTTTGTAATGGACAAGGGATAGAAGATATAATCGGTAAACCACGAGCCCATTGTTATATGCCAACGGTTCCAATACTCTTTTGTAGAGGTTGAGGCGAAGGGACGGTTGAAATTCTCCGCCATTTTTATTCCCATAGCCTCGCCGATACCGATAGTAATATCTATTCCGCCCGTAAAATCGGCGTATATCTCGGCAGAATAGGCTAAAATAAGAAACAATACGTATCCGCCGCCAAAGTCCTCGGGCGAGGAGACGATCTCCTTGATTACTATCATCAAGGTGTCGGCTACCACTATCTTTTTGAAATATCCCCAACAGATGCGCAATATTCCCGAGGCTATGTTATCCCACTCGGCTCTATGAGGCTCGTAGAGCTGACTCGCAAGGTCTGAATGGCGCGAGATAGGGCCCTGAACGAGCTGGGGAAAGAACGACACGAAGAGCGCAAGCTTGAAAATATTTTTCTCCGCCTGCGTTTTGCCACGGTAGACGTCGATAAGATAACCCATTGTCTGAAAGGTATAAAACGAGATTCCCAAGGGCAGGATAAGCGACGGTATATTCAACGACACGCTACCGTTAAAGATACCTATCAGCGAATTGATATTAGTTATTGCAAAGCCCGTGTATTTAAGCACGGCAAGCACACCGAAATTAAGTATCAGGGCGAGGACGAGAATATTGAATCTCTTTTTCTTCTCTCTCGCCTTATACGCCTTTCTTGCTTCCTTATCAAGCGTTTCCTTGTTTTGCTCGATGAAAAGCGCCTCTCCGTCGGCGTTCTTCGACATAAGCCGAGCGCAGAGATAGGACGAAGCAGTCGTCAACACGATAAAGGGCAGATACCACTTCCCCGCAAGGAAATAAAAGATATAGCTTGCGACAAGCAGGAGCCACCATTGAGTCTTTTTCGGGATAAGATAGTAAAGTATCAGTACCGCGCCGAGAAAGACGATAAATCCTACAGACGTGAACGACATTTAAGATTATTCCTCGTCAAGTCTTTCGATAAGCGCCATAAGAGCCGCCGCGGAGTTGAAATTCTCGGGGATTATCTCTTCTGCGGGAACAGACACGTCAAAACGGTCGTTTATCTCGGTGATAAGCGTGACTATATCGAGAGAATCGAGTATTCCGTTGTCTATAAGACCGTCCTCGTTTTCAAAATCCACGTCGGGATGAAGCTCTTCAAGTATTTCAATAAGTTTTTCCATTTTTTGATCCTTTTTATGTTTATATTTTAATTTTTTTGCAAATTTTGATTTGTCGGGATGTTTAAATTTACGAAAATCCGTAGGGGCGATTCACGAATCGCCCGTTTCGCAGGTTTCAAATTGCTTGTTTCGCGGGACGTCGAGGCGCCGTCCCCTACGGTTTTGAGCGTTTCCATATCATTTCACGGGTAAAATTTGCATAATCGTTTATTTTCGTAGGGGACGTCTCTATACGGCTTCGCCTGCTCGACGTCCCGTATACGAACGCCTGAATTTTTCGCAACGGCGGGAGTAAGCCCCCGCCCTACAACAAAGTGCATCTCACCGATAAACTGCAATTTATCGCAAATACTTTATTTACTTAAATACTCATCAATCGCCTTTGCCGCGGTCTTGCCCGCGCCCATAGCGGAAATTACCGTTGCCGCGCCCGTAACCGCGTCACCGCCTGCGTAGACGGCGTTTCTTGATGTCAGACCGTCCTCGTTGACGATAATTCCTCCGCGGTTATTGACCTCAAGACCGTCGGTCGTGGACTTTATAAGGGGATTGGGTGACGTACCGATAGACATAATAACGGTATCCACCGCCATTTCAAATTCGCTGTCGGGGATCTCCACGGGACGTCTTCTTCCCTTTGCGTCGGGCTCGCCAAGCTCCATTCTCACGCACTTCATACCCGTAACGAAGCCGTTTTTGGGATCTCTTATATCATCGGGATTGCTGTAGCCGAGAATTTCGGTGGGATTGCAGAGCAGACGGAACTCGATCCCCTCCTCCTCTGCGTGCTCGACCTCCTCGCGTCTCGCGGGAAGCTCCTCCATCGAACGGCGGTAGACGATATATACCTTCTCCGCGCCAAGACGGAGCGCAGTTCTCGCGGCGTCCATAGCAACGTTTCCTCCGCCAACGACGGCAACCCTGCCGCCCTTCATAACAGGCGTTTCGGGATTATCAAGATAAGATTTCATAAGGTTACTTCTCGTCAGAAATTCGTTTGCCGAGTAAACTCCCTTTAAGGATTCGCCGGGTATTCCCATAAAATTGGGGAGTCCCGCGCCCGAGCCGATAAATACCGCCTCGTAGCCCATCTCGAAAAGCTCGTCTACGGTCAACGTCTTACCGATGACTACGTTTGTCTCTATCTTTACGCCAAGCTGCTTGAGAGTCTCGACCTCTTTTGCAACTATCTTCTTGGGAAGACGGAATTCGGGTATTCCGTAGACAAGCACGCCGCCTGCGGTGTGCAACGCCTCAAAAACCGTTACGTCATATCCCTTCTTTGCAAGGTCACCCGCGCAGGTGAGTCCCGAAGGTCCCGAGCCGACTATTGCCACTCTGTGACCGTTGCTCTCGGGACGTGCGGGCTCTTCCGTAGAGAAGGTATTGTGCCAATCTGCGACAAATCTTTCAAGTCTGCCGATACCAACGCTCTCGCCCTTGATTCCGCGCACACACTTGGACTCGCACTGCGTTTCCTGCGGACAAACTCTGCCGCACACGGCGGGGAGAGACGACGATTTTGTAATGATCCGGTATGCGCCCTCAAAGTCGCCTTGCTTTATCTTGGAAATGAACTCGGGAATGTGTATCTTTACGGGACAACCGCCGACGCAGGGCATATTCTTGCAGTTCAGGCATCTCATAGCCTCGTCGATTGCGGTCTCCTCGCTATAACCGAGAGCGACCTCGTCAAAGTTGCGAGCGCGTACCTTCGCGTCCTGCGTGGGCATTATATTTCTTGTCAAAGACATATTTGCTTTTGCCATATTTTACTCCATTCCGCCGCACACGGCGGCAAAAATATAATCGATGAATTTTGCCAACGGCAAAATTCGCGCGTGAAGCAGAGTGCTACACTATTTGTCAGACGTCCCCTTCACGCAGACCTCCTTTTTGAAGAGATTGCAAGACGCTTCATATGCGTGACGCTCGAAATCGGAGTACATTCTGCCTCTCGACATAGCCACGTCAAAGTCTATCTCGTAGCCGTTGAAGTCGGGACCGTCAACGCAAGCGAACTTGGTGACCTTCTTTCCGTCTACGTTAAGCGTAAGACGGCAGCCGCCGCACATTCCCGTACCGTCGATCATAATGGGATTCATAGAGACCGTCACGGGCGTGCCGTAAGGCTTTGCCGTAGCAACAACGAACTTCATCATAATAAGAGGGCCGATGGTTATGACCATATCGAATTTTTCGCCCGCTTCAAGCATTTCCTTCAAAGGCGCGGTAACGTTACCCTGCTCGCCGTAGGAGCCGTCGTCGGTCATAATTCTGAGAGTATTCGAGCAGGCTCTGAACTCGTCTTCAAGGATAAGAAGATCGCGATTTCTGAAGCCGATAATGCTCGTGACCTCCGCTCCCATCTCGTGAAGAGCCTCAGCAATCGGCATAGCGATAGCGCAACCAACGCCGCCGCCTACGATGCAGACCTTCTTCAGTCCTTCAAGGTGCGTTGCCACTCCGAGAGGGCAGACGAAATCCCGAATATACTCGCCCTCCTCCTTATAGGAGAGCCTTTTGGTCGTTCCGCCGACTATCTGGAAGATTATTTTAACCGTTCCCTTTTCTCTGTCAACGCCCGCAACGGTGAGGGGTATTCTTTCGCCGTCCTCGTCAACGCGAAGGATGATAAACTGCCCCGGGCGCGCCTTTCTTGCCACGAGGGGAGCTTCTATTTTCAGTTGGATCACGGTGGGATTCAAAATCTTTTTTTCTGCTATTCTGTACATTTCCTTCTCCGATATAAAACTACGTAATAGAATAAATTTTACACAAGATCGATCAAAATCAAAAAGCTTCGCGCTCAATGATCCGAGCGAATTCTTCAAGCCCCTCTCTGTCCTCATCGGTAAACCTTGAGAAGATCGGGCTGTCGATATCAAGAACTCCCAAAACCTCTCCGTCCTTTCCAAACAGAGGCACTACTATCTCGCTGTTTGACGCGCCGTCGCAGGCGATATGTCCCGCAAATTCATGGACGTTATCGACAACGAGCGTCCTTCTCTCCTTGACCGCCGTTCCGCAAACGCCGCGGCCTATGGGTATTTCAATACAGGCAGGTCTGCCCTGAAAGGCGTTAAGAACAAGCTTGCCGTCCTCCATAAGATAAAATCCCGCCCAATTCAGATCTGAAAGGGTGTTAAAGATCAAAGCCGAAGCGTTTGCAAGATTTGCCGTTTTATGGGGTGCTCCGCCGATAAGTGAGCGCACGGAAGCGCAGAGCTCTTTATAATCCGTCATAATTATTTTTCCTTTTTGAATTATGTTATTAATTTTATCACTTTAATATTAATTTGTCAACACCCACTTGAAAACTGTTGACTTTTTTTACAATTTAGTTTATAATGTAAATAATGATTTTTTTGAATATTCAGGAGGTTCAAATGGCAAAATTTGACGAGATCAAGGGCAATTTTGGCTTTGGTTGTATGCGTTTACCTATGAAGGACGACGACGTTGACACCGCCGAGGTCTGCCGTATGGTTGACGCCTTCTTGAAGGCGGGATTTAACTATTTTGACACCGCTCACGGATATCTCGAAGGCAAAAGCGAGATCGCTATCCGCGAGTGTCTGACCTCGCGCCATCCCAGAGACAGCTACGTGCTTACCAACAAGCTATCCACGCCATTTTTCAAGTGTAACGAGGATATCCGTCCCTTTTTTGAGGAACAGCTGAAGATCTGCGGCGTTGAATATTTCGATTTCTATCTTATGCACGCGCAGAATCGCTCTCTCTTCAAGAAATATAAGGCTTGTAGAGCTTACGAGACCTGCTTCGAGCTTATGCGGGAGGGCAAGATAAAGCATTTCGGCATTTCGTTCCACGACACCGCCGATATTCTTGACCGTATACTTACCGAATATCCTCAGATAGAGGTGGTACAGATACAGTTCAACTATCTTGACTACGAGGACGCGTCCGTACAGTCGCGCCTCTGTCTTGAGACCTGCCGCAAGCACGGAAAGCCCGTTATCGTAATGGAGCCCGTCAAGGGCGGCAGCCTCGTCAATCTTCCCGACGACGCGAAGGCTATTCTCGACGAGCTTCAGGGCGGTAGCTACGCAAGCTACGCTATACGCTTCGCCGCAGGCTTCGAGGACGTCAGAATGGTGCTTTCGGGTATGGGAAATATGGATATGATGAGAGACAATCTCTCTTATATGACCGATTTCAAGCCTCTTGACGAAAAAGAGCGCGAGGCTATAGATAAGGTGTGCGCTATCTTCCGCTCAAAAAACCTTATCAGCTGCACGAAGTGCCGTTACTGCGTGGACGGTTGTCCTCAGAAGATCGCTATTCCCAATCTTTTCGCGTGTATGAACCAAAAGAAGCTCTGGGATAATTGGAATTCGGAATTTTATTATACTATTCACACGAAAAACGCGGGCAAGGCAAGCGAGTGCATCGGCTGCGGAAAGTGCGAGGCTATCTGCCCCCAGAAGCTTCCTATAAGAGAGCTTCTCAAACAGGTCGCAGAGGAGTTTGAGAAGGGAAACGGATAAGCTCTTGGAGATAGAAAACCCTTTTTGAAAAAAGTGTTTTTTCAAAGCCCCTCAATCCTTTCCAAAAAACCCTTGGAAAAGAAAACAATTATCTTGACTTAAACGAAGGAATATGTTAAAATAAATTTAAAGATATAAGATTGGAGATAAAAATATGGATTTCACCGTTGAGCTTTTGAAATATCCCACGGAAGAGGATTGGATGCTTTGTAAGCTTTGCACTCTCAACACCGTAGGCAAGACCAGCACGAAACTCCCGACAGCCGAGTGGAGACACAAGCTCCTTATGAGCGAACACAGCCCTATAAGAACGCTTAATTTCTGCATAAAAATGTTGATTCCCTATTACGTTTCGGTGCATTTCTGCCGTCACTTTATCGGTGTCACTCACTTCGTTCAGAGCCAGAGAAACGACCGTCAGGAGAGCTACGACAGGACTAAAGCGCCTCAGGATTCCCCCGTTTCTCACATGATGTACATAAACGCGCAGGAGCTTATGTTTATGGCTCGCCGCCGTCTTTGTATGCAGGCAGCGGCGGAGACCCGCGCGGTAATGGCGGAGATAGTCAGACTCGTTGAAGCGCAGTGCCCCGAATTCGTCGGCACTCTCGAGCCTATGTGCTCCTACCGCGGAGGCAGATGCACCGAGTTCAATCCCTGCGGACTTTACAAGAAATATCTGACGGGTAAGGAAGAATAAAAAGAAGTGGCTGGCTCAAATCTTTGCATTTGAGTCAGCCACTTTTGTTTATCAACAGCCCGTCATTATCTCAATTATCTTCTTGTCGGTCTCCTTCATTCCCTCGCTTCCGAGCGCGGAAATGTTGCGAATGGTATTCTCAACGCCCTTGCTGACAAGACCGTCGCCGCCGTAGAACTGACAGCCGTTCATATGCATATCAAAGCCCATAATGCCCGCGTCGACCGCCATTGCTATCTTTGCCGCGCAGGACGCCTTCGCGCCGTCACAGACGATGCCGCTTGAGATAGCCAGCGCGTTGACTATCGTATGGCTTATAGTGTTGAGGTCTTTCGTAAGCAGATACGCGATACCCGCGCCTGCGCCCGCGCCCGCGCTGACCGCGCCGCAATAAGCCGAAAGTCTGCCTATTCCGCTCTTCAAGTGCAAGGTCACGAGATTGGAAAGAGTAAGCGCGCGGAGCAGCTCCTCGCGGCTCTTTTCGTAATACTCCGAATAGGCAACGACGGGCAGACTTGCCGTCATTCCCTGATTTCCGCTTCCCGAATTGATAATTACGGGCATATCGCAACCGCTCATTCGCGCGTCCGAGCCTGCCGCCGCGTATGCCTTCGCTCTCGTTCTCACGCTGTCGTCGCGCTTGAGTAGCATCTGACCTATGCGTGCGCCGTAGTTGTTTTCAATACCCTCTCGGGATATTGCGCTATTGTAATCTATCTGTCTTTGCAGGGCGCTTTCCACGTCGCAAAGGTCAACTGACTCAGCAAAATCAAATATATCCGCAATGCTCAAGAAGGAGTGGTCGGGGACTATATCCTCGCTCGCTTCCTGCTCTTTTTCAAAATATCGGCATTTCCCGTTTTCGATAATTTCGGTGATGTTGGTATGCTCCTCCTCTATATGCACCGAGACCGAGCTGTTCCCCTTCGATACCGTCACTATAAGATCGAGAAGATGCTCGCTTTCAAGGGGAGTGACCGAGATATCCAGCTCACTTATCCTATCCTTTACGGATATCTCCTGCTCTCTCGTCACCGACGATATTACCTCAAGCTCTCTTTCGGCGTCACCGAAAAGGATACCCACCGCCGCCGCGGCTTCAAGTCCGCGCATGCCGTCGGTATGAGGGACTATAACGCTTTTGACGTTCTTTATAATGTTACCGCTCGCCTGAATACGTACGCGCTCGGGCATCTCTCCCAGCGTCTCTCTCGCCTTAGCCGCGCAAAAAGCCACCGCGATAGGCTCGGTACAGCCCATTGCGGGTACGAGCTCGCGGCGCAATATCTCAACATACGCTTGATACAGAATTGATGATCTTTCCATAAAACGACCTTTACTTGGATTTATTAATTTAATTATACTAAAATCAGCAAGATTTGTCAAGGTCGTTTGAGCAGAAGTGAATTTACTGAAATTCAAATTTTGATTTGTCGAATTGTTTTATTTGTTCATTTCTTGCCCCCGTCGGCAAGAAACGAACCAAAGAAACGCCGCTTAAAGAGGGGGAGAAAAAGATCTCCCCTCTTTAAGAAATCTC
>JAZSJO010000065.1:0-5250 GCA_045534365.1 Eubacteriales bacterium | reverse complement strand
CTCGTGCCTGCTCTCACAAAGCGTGCGCAGAGTGGGCAGGGCGAAATCGGGCGTTCCCATAAAAAGTATTCTCATATCAGTATCCAAGCTCCTCTATCTCTTCACGGGAGAGCATTCTCTCGGCGCAGTCGGGATAAAGCTTGCCCGAAAGGTGATCAAGCTCGTGACAAAACGCTCTTGCCAAAAGCTCCGAGCCACTTATATCAAAGGTCTCGCCGCGTCTGTTCATAGCTCTGACCGTTACGTGCATAGGTCTCTTTACTATTCCCCATTGACCTGGCAGAGAGAGACAGCCCTCCATGCCCTCCTGCTCACCCGCAAAGGCGATTATCTTGGGATTGATGAGCTCGATGACCTCGCCCTCCTCTACCTCGATAACGACGATCTGACGTAGAATGCCTACCTGAGGCGCGGCAAGACCAACGCCGCCCGCGTCTCTCATAGTGTCCACCATATCGTCAAGAAGCTGAAGCACTCTGGGGGTTATCTTATCAACGGGACGACAGACCTTGCGAAGAGTATCGTCGCCAACCTTTACTATTTTAAGCTTTGCCATAATTATTACCTCTTTTCAAATCAACGGACTAGGTCATTCTCATAATCCCGTCGGATTGAAATCCACGGAGAGAATACATCTGTCCTTTGCGTGATTTCCGAATTTTATAAGCAGCTGTGAAAACATCTCACGGCTTTTTTTATTAAGTCTGCACTTTATAACGACTCTCATCCTGTATTTTCCCTCGACCTTGTAGACGGGCGACTCAAAGGGTCCGAATACCATCATAGGCTGGTCGGAATAATCCATATGAAGCATTCTGTCTATCTCCTCGCGAAGCCGCTTTGCCGCCACGAGCACCTGCTTTTCGTCGCCTCCGATCAGAGTCAAAAGCGCGATGTCGCAATAAGGCGGGAAGACGAGCAGCTTTCGCAATCTTATCTCCGACGCGTAAAAAGCCTCGTAATCCTGACGGCAAGCAAGACGAATGGTATCGTTATCGGGGTTATTTGTCTGAATTACCGCCATTCCCTTTTTCTTCGAGCGTCCCGCGCGGCCTACGACCTGCGTCAGCATCGAAAAGGTACGCTCGTTTGCGTGATAGTCGTCCATATAAAGCGACATATCGGCAAGAAGAACTCCTACGAGAGTAACGGTGGGAAAATCGTGTCCCTTCGTCACCATCTGCGTGCCCAGAAGCACGTCGGCGCGTCTCTCCTTGAACTCGGTCAAAAGAGAATCGAGCGAATTTTTAGCCGCGGTGCTGTCGGCGTCCATGCGAAGCACTCTTTTGTCGGGCAGAAGCTCGCTTATCTCTCTCTCTATCCTCTGCGTTCCGAATCCTATCTTAACGAGATGCTCCGAGGAGCAGGACGGGCATTTTTCGGGAAGCTTCGTCTTATATCCGCACCAATGGCAGAACAGAAAGCCTCCGTCGTAATCGCCCTTTTTCGTGTGATAATTCATCGAGATAGAGCAATGAGGACAGCTTATATATTCTCCGCAGCTCTTACAGCTCACAGACGTGTTATATCCGCGTCTGTTAAGGAACAGTATCGCCTGATCGCCACTGTCGGTCACTCTCTTCAATTCTTCCTTGAGGAGAGCTCCTACGGGCGACTGATTGCCGCTTCGAGCCTCGTTCCTCATATCGTATATCTTCACCTCGGGCAGCTCTGCTCCACCAAATCTTTCGCGAAGCTTGACGAGGGTGTATTTTCCCTCCATAGCCTTGGTATAGCTCTCTATAGACGGAGTCGCCGACGACAGAAGCATCACCGCGCCGTTATGCGCGCATCTCCATCTGGCGATATCTCTCGCGTGATACTTGGGCGAGGTCTCGGATTTGTATGTGGTCTCGTGCTCCTCGTCGATAACGACAAGTCCGAGATTTTTTACGGGTGCGAATATCGCCGAGCGCGTACCGAGAACGAGGTCTGCCTCTCCCGAGCTTATTCTCGCGAAAGAGTCGTATCTCTCGCCTGCCGAGAGCCCTGAATGTATAAGCGCGATCCTGCGCCCGTATCGCGAGCTGAATATCTTGAGCGTCTGCGGTGTCAGCGCGATCTCGGGAAGGAGCATTATAACTCCCCGTCCCTCCTCGAGCGCCTCGTCTATCGAGCGGATGATAACTCCCGTCTTTCCGCTTCCCGTAACGCCGTGAAGCAGGATCGCCTCGGGCTTTCCGCTCCTAAGCTTTGCCTTTATAGTATCAAACGCCGCGCTCTGCTCCTCGTTGAGCTTATATTCTATTCTTTTTTCGCTCTCGTCGCCAAAGCTCTGACGCCAGATTCGTTTCTTTTCGATAACTACAAGTCCTTTTTCCTCAAGAGCCTTGATCTGCGTCCGACTTACGCCAAGCTCGTCACAGATCTGCTTTGACGGAAGACTGCCGCTCAAGATTAGATGCTCGAGTATAGCCTTATGCTTTTCGGAGCGAAGCTTTATTTTGCCGTTTCTGTCAAGTATATGTTGGCATTCCTCCGCGTCAACGGCAAGGGAGCAGAAGGTCTCAAAGGCGTCTGACAAGGTCTTGCCCACCGTAAGCTCTCTTTTCACAAAGCCCTTGGCAAGCAGCTTGCCAACCGCTTCCTCCGCCGCCGCGGCTCCAAAGCGCACCTTCAGAGCTTCAAGCGTTTTTCCGCCCGTTGAGCAGAGATAGTCGAATACGAAGAGGTCGGCGGAAGAAAAGCCCGACGAAGCGTTCTGCCCCGACGATTGCACGGGATAATAGAATTCCGACATCTTGCCGAGCGCCGACGAGGGCACGACGCACCTTATAGCCTCGCCAAAGGTACAAAGCCACTGCTCCTTCATAAAATCGCAAAGAGAAAGCATCTCCTCGCTGACCTCGGGACGGTCAAGGCAGACCGAATCCACGGGCTTTACGTCATTATAGGAGGGACAGTGTGAAAGCGAGCGCACGACCGCCATCTGCTTTCGGTTTCCGCGCCCGAACGGCACGGTGACGAAGCGACCGGGGAAGATCTCTCCACGCATCTCCAGAGGAATAAAATAATCAAAAAGGTTATCTATACAGTATGGGTTATCCAAAAGATACACCGCCGCATACTCAAAGCTCCTTATCTCGTCTCTATTCACGCTACCCCTCCTTTCTTTGCAGGATAAAAAATGATTCAAAAAAGCCGTAGGCGCCGCTCAAAGTGAGCCGCGCCGTAAAACTATATATGATCAGTTGTTTTCTTCCTCTTCAACTACGTCGGAATCCTCTTCGTCCTCCGCGAATATCTTTTTGAGGTCAACAAACTCCTCTATTTTTTCCTCCACGGCTACCGCGGGAACGTATCCCTCGGGACGACGAAGAATTACGTATTCGCCCTCGTGAATTCTCTTTATAGCGGTCTTGACCGCCTTTTCGTCGCGAAGCTCCTTATTGATAAGGGCGTTGATGGGCTTGTCGGTCTCCTTATTTCCCGTCTGAGACTTTTCAGCGTCCTCGCGCTGCTTAACGTACTCTTCGGTAACTATTCTCGCGCATCTTGCGGTCGCTAAAGAAAGCTCGTAACGATTAAAATTTCCTTTTGTCAGATCATTGATAGTTGGGTAAAGCATATTATCTCCATTCTGCCGCGCCTGCGGCTCAATAAAATTCGTTTTTTCTTTGGGAAGCTTATTCTTCCTCTTCCTCGTCGGTCACGTCGTCGGGTACGTCGGATGCAAGTCTGTTGGCAACCGTCTCCGCCTGAAGCGCGGACAGGATAACGTGATCGGAGTCGGTGATTATCACCGCTCTCGTCTTTCTGCCGCAGGTAGCGTCGATAACTCTGCCCGCGTCCTTCGCGTCCTGAATTATTCTCTTGATAGGCGCGCTCTCGGGACCCGTCAGGGTGATTATTCTGTGAGCCGCGACCATATTTCCGTAGCCAATATTAATAAATTTCATATCGCACCTGCATTATTCTATGTTCTGTATCTGCTCGCGTATCTTTTCCATCTCGGTCTTACATTCGACCACAAGGTGCGCTATCGAGGAATTCGAGCATTTCGAGCCTATCGTGTTTATCTCTCTGTTCATCTCCTGAATCAGAAAATCAAGGCTTCTGCCCACGGGCTCGTTCTTTTCAAGATAGTCGTAAAAGGCGCAGAAATGCGACTTGAGTCTCACTATCTCCTCGTCGATTGCCGCCTTGTCGGCGTATATTGCGCACTCGGTAAGTATACGGTTCTCGTCGACGGTTATATTGTTGTCGGCAAGCACGGCCTTCAGCTTTTCTTCAAGGCGCGCTCTGTATCCGCCGATATCGTCATCGGAAAGCTCCTCTATCTTCGCAACGGTAGCCTTGATGTTTTCCACCTTTGCCTTAAGGTCGCTCTCTATTCTGCTTCCCTCTGCCGCTCTCGACGCGATAAATCTCTCTATCGCCGCGTCAAGCACGACTTTGAGCGCCTCCCAATCACCCTCGATATCGTCGTCGGGCTTTCTGAAGGTGAAGACCTCTCTGTCGCGGGCGACCTCCATAACGGTTATCTTACCGTCAAGACCGAACTGTTTTTTCAGTGTCTTCAGCGCCGCGATATATTTTTCCGCATATTCGGAATTTACGAGTATCTCGGAATCTGTGGCAACGCTTGATTCAAGAAAGATGCCAACGTCCACCTTACCTCTTGACACGCCCTTTTCCTGAAGGTAGGGCTTTATTCTCTGCTCCAGAGGAGAGAGCGCGTGAGGAAGCTTTATCTGACAGTCGAAATAACGGTTATTCACCGATTTAATCTCGACGGTGATGTCTCTTCCGCCCACGTGCATTCGCTCTCGACCGAAAGCTGTCATACTTTTAAACATAATTATTCCCCTCCGCCGCCAAAAAGAATCCGCGGCTAAAGAAAATTCGCCTTTATATTATAAAGACATATATATTAATTTTAATATATTTTAAGCGATTTGTCAATAGTTTTTTTGCAAATGACGACGCATTGCGTTAAAGGGCTATAAATTGCAGTTTATAGGACTTTTGGCGTTGCCTTTTTGAAAGTTTCGCTCAAGCCTTTTCAAAGGCTTGGCTGAGCCGCCGAGCCCGGCGTTCGCCCGTCGCAACGGGCGAAATACCCCTTATCCTTCCAAAGCGCCACGAAAGGGTGAATTTCGGCGAAGCCGAAAGAGGGGATACCTTTGCCCTTGGGCAAAGGAGGGGAGTGCTTCGCCATAGGCGAAGTTAGCAACACACAAGTGGGGGTTTTCCCTTTCGTTACAAAGGCTTATTTAAATCGTTTGTCCGCTTTTTTCTTTGATGCTG
>JAZSJO010000186.1:0-3803 GCA_045534365.1 Eubacteriales bacterium | reverse complement strand
TGCATTACCTCTACTACCTCGGAATAGGTCCCAGCACTCTTTGACTCCTCAACGGTGATAACACCGTCTGCGGTAACCTTCTTCATCGCATCTGCGATAAGACGTCCGATCTCCTCGTCGCCTGCGCTCACAGCACGACCTGGCTACGATCCGACTTCTCCATCTTATCGGTGTCGGTTACCATATAGGGAGAGAGGTATCCGCGGTCGAACTGCATACCCCCAACTACTTCACTGTAGGTCACAGCACTCTTGGACTCCTCAATGGTGATAACGCCGTCAGCGGTAACCTTTTCCATAGCGTCGGCAATAAGCTCACCGATCACCTCGTCGCCTGCGGAGATAGTTCCTACACGCGCGATGTCCTCTTTACCGTTTACCTTCTTGCAGTTAGCGGCAAGAGCCTCAATAGCGGCGTCAACTGCCTTCTTCATACCCTTGCGGATAACCATAGGGTTAGCGCCTGCGGTTACGTTCTTCATGCCCTCTCTTACGAATGCCTGAGCGAGAAGGGTTGCGGTGGTAGTACCGTCACCTGCCGCGTCGTTGGTCTTTGTAGCAACCTCGCGTACGAGCTGCGCGCCCATATTCTCTGCTTCGTCCTCAAGCTCGATCTCCTTTGCGATGGTAACGCCGTCGTTGGTGATCAGGGGAGCGCCGAACTTCTTGTCAAGCACTACGTTTCTGCCCTTGGGGCCGAGAGTTATTTTAACCGTGTCCGCAAGCTTATCTATACCGCGAACGAGCGCGTTGCGGGCTTCAATTCCGTAAAGGATTTCCTTTGCCATGATATATTACCTCCAAATAAGAAATTATTCTACGATCGCGAGGATGTCGTCCTCGGAAAGAATGGTGTATTCAACACCGTCCATCTTAACAGCCGTGCCCGCGTACTTGCTGGCAATTACCTTCTCGCCTACCTTAACGGTCATAGCGACTACCTTACCGTCCTCGACCTTTCCGGGGCCTACGGCAACGATTTCTGCCACCTGGGGCTTTTCCTGTGCGGAAGCGGTGAGAATGATGCCCGAAACGGTCTTTTCCTCTGCCTCTGCAAACTTGATCACTACTCTGTTAGACAAGGGTTTGAGTGTCATTTTATGAAACCTCCTTAAAAATGCGTATGTCGCATATTCATACTGTTTGATTTAGCACTCTTTTATCTTAAGTGCTAATCACAAGTTATATTTTACACTATATTCCAGAAAAATCAAGGGGTTTTGAGCATTATTCACATATTATTAACAAAGTTTTTGTTAAATACAAGCTTCGGTGTGCTAAAAATCGACTTTCAAACATATATTTGTACAAGTAGGTCAAAAAATTACGGACTTTGCGTCGTTTTTCGCCGAAAAAAGCTTGCGCGAGGATATATATATGCTGGAATTTATTAACGACAATATAATCAGTCTTCTGACACCGATATTGCTTATAGCCGTAGGTCTTTACTTTTCTTTCAAGCTCAAATTCTTCTATATCCGCCATCCGATAAGAATGCTCAAGGCTATGACGAAGCGTGAGAGCAAAGACGGCATATCTCCCTTTCGCGCCGTCACTCTCGCCCTTGCGGGAACGCTTGGCGTTGGTAATATCGCGGGCGTCGCCTCATCTATAGCTATCGGCGGCTTCGGCTCGGTATTCTGGATGTGGATAAGCGCCCTTGTGGCTATGGTGCTTAAATACGCCGAGATAGTTTTGGCTATGCGACACCGAAAGATGGGCGAAAACGGTGAATATCACGGCGGCGCGTCATATTATATATATGATGAATTCGCTAAAAGAGACAAAAAAGTTTTTGGAAAATCCTTAGCAACTCTCTTTTCCCTGCTCTGCGTTATCAACGCGATAACTATGGGATGTGTCATTCAGTCAAACGCGGTCTCCACCTCATTTGAGGGAGTTATGAAGCTTCCCGCGTGGATAATTGGAGCTATAGTTGCGATATTTTGCGTGATAGTCATATCGGGAAACGCAAAATGGATAAGCGCGTTTTCGGAAAAGACCGTACCTTTGATGACGGTGGGATACATTTTTCTTTCAGTCGCCGTCCTCGCCGCAAGGCACGACTTAATATCAGACGCCTTCGCCGCAATATTCGAGGACGCCTTCACTCCCTCAAGCGCGGCGGGTGGAGCTCTCGGATTTCTCGTCTCCCGCGGATTGCGCGCGGGAACTATGCGCGGTCTTATGTCCAACGAGGCAGGCTGCGGCACGGCGCCCACCGCTCACGCCGCCGCTGAGACTAACACCCCCGCAAAGCAGGGCTTTTGGGGAATATTTGAGGTCTTCGTGGACACTATACTTCTCTGCACTCTTACCGCTCTCGTCATAATCATTGCGATACTTGGCGGCAACGACATCCTCGCGTTTGCCGACAACCCGATGATGATGGCGATAAAGGCCTACTCCGCGATCCTCGGCGGTTGGTCGGAATACTATATGACCGTATCGGTCCTTCTCTTCGCGTTTGCAACGATAGTCTGCTGGGCGCATTACGGCAAGGAGAGCATTATTTATATCACGAAAAGGAAGCTTCCCGTGGCGATCTATATAATATCGTTCAGTCTTTTCGTATTTATAGGCGCGCTGACTGCCCCAAGATCCGCCTGGCTTGCCGCCGACCTCGCGCTCGGAACGATGACGATAATCAATCTCATAGTTCTGTTGCTTATGGCAAAAGAGGTCAAAGAGGAAACCGATAGATTTTTTGATAAAAAAGGGTGATGATTGCAAATTTTGATTTGTCGAATTGTTTTATTTGTTCATTTCTTGCCCCCGTCGGCAAGAAACGAACCAAAGAAACGCCGCTAAAGAGGGGAGAAAAAGATCTCCCCTCTTTAAGAAATCTCCCCACCTCACAGAGCATATCTTAAAGCAAAATTTCACTTGTTGTATTTAACGAACGCCTTTTATGGTAGGGTGTTTCTTAAGAGGGGAGGATGTCGGAGCAGTTCGGTTAGCGAAGTCTACCGAACGCGCAGACTTCTTCTCCTCTTAAGCGGCGTTCTTTTGGTGAGAGCAAATGCTTGCATTTGCGAGCCGAAGCGCAGCGCAGGCAATTTTCATACCGACGGGGGCAGAAAATGAACGTAAAAAAAGAATTAGATAAACTGCAATTTATTACCCTCGAATATCATACAAAAAAGGATATTGCATCGCAATATCCTTTTTAAAATCACAATCCCAATACCCTTGAAGCGATCGCAAAATATATCACCAAGGTCACGGTGTCAACTATGGTAGTGATAAACGGTGACGCCATAACGGCGGGGTCAAGTCCTATCTTCTTCGCACCCATAGGAAGCATAGCTCCGACAACCTTTGCAACGACTACGGCAAAGAACGCGGTTGCGCTGACGATAGCAGCTACCGTCAGATTGTCCTGCATCGCTCCGTTTTCAAGCACGGTGGTCGCCTGCAATCTGAAATCTATCAGCATAGTCTTAATAAAGCACACGATAGCAAGACAAGCTCCGCAAAGCAGAGAAACTCTGAATTCCTTCCATATCACGCGGAAAAAGTTTTTCATGGATATCTCGTCAAGAGACATCGCACGAATTATCGCAACCGACGACTGACTTCCCGCATTACCGCCCGTGTTCATAAGCATCGGGAAGAACACCGTCAACACGGCGTAAGTGCCTATAGCGCTCTCATAGTGGGTAATGACCGCACCCGAAAATACCGCCGCCAGCATAAGCACCAAAAGCCACGGAAAACGCTTTTTCCAGGTTTCAAAAACACCCGTCTTCAAGTACGGCTTGTCACTTGGTACGATAGCCGCCATTTTTTCGATATCCTCGG
>JAZSJO010000151.1:0-3711 GCA_045534365.1 Eubacteriales bacterium | reverse complement strand
ACGTTAAGGTCGTTGTTCTCATTGTTGGCTTTAGGATTGTATAAGATATAATTCATTATTTTAACCTTTCTCGGCTTCGCCGTTTTGCGTTTCAGACGCCTTTTTTTCTGACCTTCGCGCTCTTAAGTCCGTCAAGCTCGGTTTCAAGAGCGGAAAGCTTTTCTTCAAGTCGGGCGAATTCCTGCGCCACGGGGTCGGGAATGTGTATCTGGTCAAGGTCGTCCACGCGCCTGCCGTCCTGACGGACGACTCTCGCGGGAATTCCCACGGCCGTACTGTTTTCGGAGATATCCTTCAAGACCACGGCGTTTGCCGCCACCTTACTGTTATCGGATATATTGATAGGGCCCAGCACCTTTGCTCCCGCGCCGACAAGCACGTTGTTGCCAAGCGTGGGGTGACGCTTTCCGACGTCCTTACCCGTTCCTCCGAGCGTTACGCCCTGATATATGGTACAGTTGTCGCCTATCTCCGCGGTCTCGCCTATGACCACGCCCGTTCCGTGGTCGATAACGAGTCCCTTGCCGATAGTAGCCCCGGGATGTATCTCGATGCCCGTAAAGAATTTTGCGATCTGGCTTACCGCGCGCGCGGAAAAGCTGTGTCCGCTTCTGTAAAGCCTGTTTGAAACACGGTACGCAAGAATGGCGTGAAGTCCCGAATAGAGCAGAACTATCTCCACGTCGCTCTTCGCGGCGGGGTCTCTCTGCTTTATCGCCTCAACGTCCTCGCGTATCTCTCTCTTTACAGACTCAAAAAGCTTAAACACGCCTAAATTTGACATCTTTTCCAAAAGCTCGTTATAGGTCATAGCGTTTCTCCGTTTCTCGAATGATTTTTCTTCGGTTCGATCTCTCAAATATCATCTGAAGATATTTTTCCCGAAATCGCGCTCAAGCGTCAAAAAATCAAGATTGCCATAAAGTTGCAATAATCATACATTATAATTGTATCATATAAAAGTCTTTTCGTCAACAGAAAAATCAACTTTACCTCCCTATTTTTTCCAAGATAAAGAAAAAACACTTTTTGACAGAGCTGTGATGCGGCAAGTAATGATAACGAATGATTAATAATTCGTAACCAAGCTAATAGAGCAACGTACGCAAAGACCTCCTCACTCTATATAAAAAGGCACCCACGGAAATAACCGCACGTGCCTTTTGTACCTCGATGAAACAATTTATTTCGTTTTTATCTCTTTGGGTATTTCAATTTCCCCCTCGTTTTTTTCAAAAGCCTTTATTTCTTGTCTTATTAAATAAAGTATTTCTCCATTTGCCGAGCGTCCGTAATATTTTGATATATAGTGTAGCTTATAGTGTAACTCGGGGTCTATTTCTATTCCAAGATGCTTGTTATTTTTGTTTCTCATAAAAAATCTCCAAAAAATCTTATTTTAAGTACATTTTAAGATTATTTTGTGGTATAATGTTGTAAGTATACTTAATTTAAGTACACAAAATATTTGGAGGGCTTTTATGAAAATTGCAGTTATTGGTTCAAGAAGTATTACCGTATCTGATATCGGCAGATATATTTCAGACGGTGATGAGATCGTTTCGGGGGGTGCTTCGGGTGTAGATTCTTGCGCAGCGGAATACGCAAAAGCAAACGGAATAAAGCTTACCGTTTTTCCGCCTCAATATGAGCGTTACGGGCGCGCCGCGCCGATCGTAAGAAACAAAGAAATAGTTAATTATGCGGATAAGATCATCGCATTTTGGAACGGAAGCTCAAAGGGGACGCTATCCGTTATAAAATATGCCGAGAAAGTAGGAAAGCCGTGTAAGATTATCCTTTGCGAGTAGAACATTTACTTATTCAAAATTCTTAGTTTGTACAAAAAAGGACAGAGAACTATAAATTCTCTGCCCTTTTCATTTTAGTATTCACGCTTGTATACATTATATCTATTTATACTATTGCTTTAATCATCAATTTTACAGGTCGACGCTCTCTTATGCTTCTCGTCCCATATAATTTCGCCGATCTTATCTGCCTTGATATATCCGCTTACGGGATTCTTTACGCTGACTATCTCTCCGCGCACGGTCGCACAGACCTCGCTATTTTCAAACGACAGATCGGTGTCCTCCATAGTGCAGTCCTCAAGCACGAGCCCCTTGCAATAGCAGAGCGGCTGAGTTCCCTTGATATGACAGCGCACGAGACGCAGATTCTCCGAATACCAGCCGAGGTACTCGCCCTCAAGCAGAGTGTCGGTGACAGTCACGTCCTTCGCGTGCCAGAAGGCGTCCTTAGTCTTCAGCCTTGAGTTGCGTATCTGCGCGTTTTCTATGTACTGGAAGGAATATTTTCCCGTCATAGTGAATCGGTCGATATCCATATTTCTGCACTCGAAAAATGGATACTGGGAATTGAGAGCAGTGTCCTTTACCGAGATATCCGCGCAACGCCAGCCAAACTCCTCGGAATCGATATCGCACTCCGAAAGCTTGATATTTTTGCACTCTCGAAGCGCCTTTATACCGTGAAGCGCCGATTTTTCTATACTGATATCGCTATCGTACCACAAGGCCGCGCGGCAGGTCTCGGTCATCTCGCAATTCGTGACCTTAGCGCCCGTAACGTGCCAAAAGGGATAACGCAATTTGAAGCTACAGTTATCCACCACGATATTTCTGCATTCCTTAAGGGCGCTCTCGCCGTCGGCGGGGCCTTCAAAGAGACAATTTTTCACGGTCGAATCCTCGATGTCGTAGAGCGCGCGCTCCTCGTCGTATTTCTTGTTTTCAAAAATCATTTGATCGTCCTTAAATAGATCCGATGCCCTTCACAAGTGAAAAGCAACCTCGATTATTCATTTCTCACTATTCATTATTCACTTTTCATTAAGACTAAAAGTCTCTTCTTCCCTCGAGCGCCTTGTAAAGAGTTATCTCGTCGGCGTATTCAAGGTCGCTTCCCATAGGAACGCCGTACGCAAGGCGCGTCACCTTAAGTCCCAGGGGCTTTAGCAATCTCGAAAGATACATTCCCGTTGCCTCTCCCTCGACCGTGGGATTGGTCGCGATAATGACCTCCTCGATCTCTCCCTCCTCAAGGCGTGAGAGCAGCTCGCGTATCTTCAATTTGTCGGGGGTTACTCCGTTTGAGGGAGAGATAACGCCGTGAAGCACGTGATAAACTCCCTTGTATTCCCTGACCTTTTCCATCGAGATCACGACCTTCGGATCGGAAACTATCAGCACCACCCGTCTGTCTCTCTGCAGATCGGCGCATATAGGGCAGATCTCCTTATCCGTAAAATTCTGGCATATGGGACAGAGGTGTATCTTTTCCTTCGCCTCGATTATAGCCGACGCAAACTCGCCCGCCTCTTCTTCGGTCATATCAAGGATAGAGAACGCCATCTTCATCGCATTCTTGCGTCCAACTCCCTGAAGCCTGCCGAACTGCTCGGCAAGACGCTGGAGCGATTTAATATATTCTGCCATATCAGAACATTCCGGGCATTCCCATACTGCCGGTTATCTTACCCATTTCCTCGGAGTTTGTGGTCTCAACTCTCTTTATAGCCTCGTTGAATGCCGCCACGAGAATATCGGACAGAGTTTCAACGTCGTCGGGATCGACTATCTCGGGCTGAATATCGATAGAAAGTATCTCCTTCTTACCGTTTATCTTTACGGCAACGACTCCGCCGCCTGCCTTTATCTCGTATTCTCTCGCGTCAAGCTCCTCCTG
>JAZSJO010000203.1:0-9005 GCA_045534365.1 Eubacteriales bacterium | reverse complement strand
CCGCTTGAAAGAACACAAAGCAG
Organism: Eubacteriales bacterium; assembly: GCA_045534365.1. Lineage (GTDB taxonomy): Bacteria > Bacillota > Clostridia > Oscillospirales > CAG-272 > SVTX01. The sequence goes on along the minus strand of JAZSJO010000203.1, from coordinate 8,982 downwards.
CCTTGCCGCAAGAGCTCTGCTCCCTCTTCTTCTGCACAGAACAAACAGTGTCTGCCCCACGGTCAGCGAGCTTAACCGCCGCCTTGCCAAGCTTTACGGTGCGGTGCTTTATCCGTCTGTGAGCAAATCGGGCGAGTCTCAGCTTCTCAAGCTGACCGTTGTTGCCCTTGACGACCGCTTTGCGCTTGACGGCGAGAGCATCAGCCGCGAGTGTGTTCAGCTTTTGTGCGATTGCCTTTTTAAGCCCGTGCTTGACGGCAAGAGCTTCCCTGCAGATGATGTTGAAAGGGAAAAGCGCCTGCTTATTGAGCGCATTGAAAGTGAAAACGACGACAAAAGGGTGTTTGCCCTCAAGCGTTGCGAGGAAGAAATGTGCCGCGACGAAGCCTACGGCAAAAGCTGCTACGGCACGGTTGAAGAAATTGAAGCTCTTACGGGGGCGGATGTTTTTGCGGCATGGATTGATTTGCTTCTTCACTCATGTATGCAAATCAACGTTGTAGGCTCGGTTGACGAAGCCGCAGTTGAAAACACCGTGAAGCCGCTGATTGATGCAATAGGCAGGGATGATATCTGCGAGCTTAAAACCGAATACATCACCTCAGCCGAGGAAAGCCGCTTTGTTGAGCAGGAGCAGGAGCTCAACCAGAGCAAGCTTGTTATGGGCTACAGAGCGGGCATGACCTACGACCTTGACAACTTCGCCGCAATTTTTGTTATGAACGATATTCTCGGAAGCGGCACTTATTCAAAGCTTTTCACCAACGTAAGAGAAAAGCAGAGCCTTTGCTACTATTGCTATTCGTCCTATCACTCCGCAACGGGAACTATAATGATAGGGTGCGGAATAAAGCCTGAAAATCGTGATAAGGCTTATGCGGAAATAGAAAAACAGCTTTTGGAGATGCAAAAGGGTTGCTTTGACGAATATGATATCAACACCGCCAAAAGAACCGTAATTTCGGGATTGAAGCAGATATCAGACAGCCCCTCGGCGCTCGAGGCGTACAGATTCAGAAGATTTCTGGCGGGGCTTGACGAGACGGTCGAGGAAAGCATTGAAAAGGTGAATTCGGTCGAGCGAGAAGAAATGATCGCCGCGGCGAAAAAGGTAAGGATAGATAGTGTGTATTTCCTTTCGGGAAACGGAGAAGAGGAGGAATGGGACGATGAGTAATATAAAAAAATACGAGTCAGACCTTCTTGGCGAAGCTTACTGTAAGATAGACCACGACAGCGGCTTGACGGTTTACGTTTTCCCAAAAAATCTTTCTACTACATACGGTATTTTTTCGGTGAATTTCGGCGGCAACGCCGTAGAGTATAAATGCGGTGACGAAACGGTGCGTCTCCCGCAGGGCTGCGCGCATTTTCTTGAGCATAAGCTCTTTGAAAATGAGGACGGAGGTAATGCCGACGACGTTTTTTCCTCCCTCGGAGCTTACGATAACGCCTATACCTCAAACGAGAGAACGGCGTATCTTTTCTCAGCGACCGACAACGTAAAGGAGTGCATCGAGCATCTGCTTTATTTCGTTACGCATCCGTATTTTACCGATAAAACGGTGAAAAAGGAGATAGGTATAATAGCCGAGGAGATAAGAGGCTGTATAGACGACCCCTACGACCGTTGCTATATGAATATGCTTGACGCGATGTATTTTGAAAATCCCGTCAAGAACGAGATATGCGGAAGCGAGGAATCTATCGGAGAGATAACCCCCGAGGTGCTTTACCGCTGCTGTAAGGATTTTTACACGCCCGAGAATATGGTGCTGACGCTTTGCGGTAACGTGGACGCGGACGAGGTGTGCCTGATAGTTGATAAGACGTTGGGAACGAACAGGGAGAGCTGTAGGGCTTCGTTTTTGCCGTTTGATGAGCCGAAGGAGATCAAAACCCCCTTCGTGGAAAAAAGAATGCCCGTGGGTAAGCCTCTTTTCTGTATTGGTGTCAAGGATCGCGATATTCCCGCGGATCCGATCGACAGGTACAGAAAGAGTGAGGGAATGAATCTGCTTTTGCATATGATATTGTCCGAGGCGGGAGATTTCTATCTTGAAATGCTTGAGTCGGGCATGCTTTCCCCCGGCTTTGACAGCGGATATTCGGCAAGCTCAAAAACCGCTTACGTTATGATATCGGGTGAGAGCGACGATCCCGAAAGGCTTCTTGAAAGGATAAAGGAGCATATACGCGCGTATAGGGAAAAGGGACTTGACAGAAACGATTTTGAAAGGGAAAAAAGATGTATGTACGCATCGTACATATCTGATTTCGATTCCACCGAGGATATCGCCTTTGCTCTGACGTCCTACGCATACGACAGAGTTGATCTGTTCAAATATATCGACGTGATCGATTCTGTAAGCTTTGAATACGTGTCAGAGCTTCTTGACACTATGTTTGACGACGAATATTTCGTTCTGTCGGTCGTAAGACCTTAAAATTAAGCTGAAGAGGTGAATTTATGTTAAGTAAAAATCTTGTGGCATTCCCGGGGCTTGGAATAGAGAGCTTTGAGGTCAATAACGTCGCTTTTTCAATAGGCGATTTTTCGGTCTATTGGTACGGCGTAATTATCACCTGCGGAATCATTTTCGCCTTTATTTACGCGACCTTTCGCGGGAAATACGAGAGCGTGTCCTTTGACGACCTTGTAGACATTGGTCTCTGGACTGTCGTTCTGGGCGTTATAGGCGCGAGACTTTATTACGTGCTTACATCGCTTGACAGCTATATACCAAAGCCCTTCAATTTTATAGAGTTTATCAAAAACGTATTCAATCTCCGTAACGGCGGTCTTGCCATTTACGGCGGTATCATCTGCGGAATACTCGGCATAGTTATCGTAACGAGAAAAAAGAAGATGAATACTCTCAAGCTTATGGATATGGCGGGCCCCGGCGTTATGATAGCGCAGGCGCTTGGAAGATGGGGAAATTTCTTTAACGGCGAAGCCTTTGGCGGAATCGTTGCGGAAGGCCACCCTCTGCGTTTTTTGAGAATGGGACTTGTCTCCCACAATACGATAAGCGATTTCGAAACGGCGGATATGGTGTACGTCCACCCTACGTTTTTGTATGAGTCGCTTTGGAACGTTATAGGCTTTATATTGATCAATATTTTTTACAAAAAGAAGAAATTCAACGGTCAGATTGCGTGTATGTACCTTTCGTGGTACGGCTTTGGCAGAATGTTCATAGAAGGACTTCGCACCGACAGCCTTTACGTCGGTCCGTTCCGTATCTCGCAGGTGGTAGGACTTTTGTGCTTCGTAGTTTTCGGCGGTCTGCTTATCGCAGGACTTGTATATTCGAAGAAGATGGGAGAAAACGGGCACAAGGAGAGAGCTATCGATAAATATCTCGTCCCCTCGCTTGTCGAAAGCCCCGTATTTTTCGAAAAAAAGCAAAAAGACGCAAAAAAAGAAGAAAAGACCGAGGAAACCAAACCCGAAACAGAAGAAAGAAAAGAGGAAGAGAACGATGGCACAGATAATTGACGGAAAAGCGATTTCAAAGCAGGTAAGAGAGGAGATCGCCGCAGAGGTAGTCAAATTCAAGGAAAAATACGACTCCGCGCCGGGACTTGCGGTAATTATCGTCGGAAACGACCCCGCGTCGCAGGTCTACGTACGAAATAAGAAAAAAGGATGCGAGGAGGTTGGATTTTACTCCGAGAGCTACGAGCTACCCGAAGAGACCACCCAAGAGGAGCTTATCGCCCTTGTCGAAAAGCTCAATAACGACGATAAAATACACGGAATCCTCGTTCAACTGCCGCTTCCCAAGCACCTTGACGAGACCGAGGTGTTGCTTAAGATAAAGCCCGAAAAGGACGTTGACGCCTTCCATCCTTATAACGTGGGAAAGATAATGATAGGCAATCACGACCTGCTTCCTTGTACCCCCGCGGGCGTTATGGTACTGCTTGAAAAGAGCGGTATTGACGTAAAGGGCAAAAAATGCGTTGTCATCGGTCGCTCGAATATCGTGGGCAAGCCTATGGCAATGCTCCTGCTTCACGCTCACGGCACGGTGACTATCTGTCATAGCAGAACTCAAAATCTTGCCGAGATATGCCGTGAAGCCGATATTCTCGTGGCGTCTATCGGTAAAGCCGAGTTCGTCAAGGGCGATATGGTCAAGGAGGGAGCCGTCGTAGTCGACATTGGTATCAACCGCACCGAGAGCGGTAAGCTCGTGGGTGACGTCTGCTTTGCCGAGGTCGAGCCCAAGGCGTGCTACATTACCCCCGTACCGGGTGCAGTAGGGCCTATGACTATTACCATGCTTCTTAAAAATACTCTCACCGCGGCGAGATTGTCAAAATAAAGTATTAAAGGGTACTTATATGATAACAAATGATACATGGATATACGTAATTTCAATAATCCTAACCGCTGGATTAATTGGGTGTGTGGGCTATCTTTTGGGTAGTTCTATTCATATGGCAAAAGAGTGGGAAAAGAGCGCGCAAGCCCTTGAAGATGAGAATTGGCAAGAGCCTGAGCCTGAAATAATCGGTGCCCGTGTAATAGCAAAAAGGATTATCGACGGGGTGACGGGTAGCTATCGAATGCCTGAATATAAAATGGATATGTTCGTCACCTTTCTTACTGATGACGGCGAGACCGTAGAATACGAGGTCGAGAGAGAAGTGTACGAGCGCGTGTACGTAGACCAGACGGGCAACCTTTTGACGATCAACGGAAGCTTCTTTGATTTCGGCGACGGCGAGGAGATAACTTAATAAGAAAGATAAACAAACGTATAGCGGGGGTAATAGCTCGTAGAGAGACGTCCCCTACGAATTTTTATCAAGGTTTATTTTGAATAGGGTAAATATATCTAAAAGGTCGCTCTGCGGCCTTTTTTCTTTATACAAACAATACCACGACAAAATCCCCGCAGATACTTGACATTTATCTCTAAATATTGTATAATAATATATTATCTATAACTATGCCCAAAATAGAATTTCAAAGAGAGAATTTATGAAAGAATACAGAATTTTGCCCGACGTTGAGATGCAGAGGCAAAACCAATTCAGAGACAAGATGAAGGCGATGAGTCTTGCCAAGGCGCAAGAGCGCGGCGAGCCGCTCAAGGCCTTCGTTCAAACCTTCGGCTGTCAGCAGAACGAAGCCGATAGCGAGAAGATCGCGGGAATGTGCGCGTCAATGGGTTACGAGATATGCTCCGCGCCCGAGAAGGCAGACTTGATAATGGTCAACACCTGCGCGGTGCGAGAGCATGCCGAGCAGAAGGCGCTCTCAATTATCGGTCAGTATAAGCACTTAAAAGCCGCAAAGCCCGATATTCTTATCGGCGTCTGCGGTTGTATGGTAACGCAGGAGCATCGAAAAGAGAATATAAAGCGCAGCTACCCTTACGTTGATTTCGTGCTTGGCACGTCCTCGCTCCACCGTCTGCCCGAATTGGTCTACACCAAGATAGAAAAGGGAAAAAGACTCTATTGCCCCGAGGAAAAGGAATATCTCGTTGCAGAAGGTCTGCCCATTTACCGTGAATCGACCTATCGCGCGTGGGTGTCTATTATGTACGGCTGTAACAATTTCTGTACCTACTGTATAGTGCCTTACGTACGAGGTCGCGAGAGAAGCCGTCGCCCCGAGGATATAATCGCCGAGGTCAGAGGGCTTGTGGAGAGCGGATACAAGGATATCACGCTGCTCGGTCAGAACGTCAACAGCTACGGCAAGGACGCCAAAGGCGACGACGGCGAGGTCTACGACTTTGCCGATCTGCTATCCGATATCGACAAGATAGAGGGCGACTACTATATCCGCTTTATGACGAGTCACCCGAAGGACGCGTCGGACAAGCTGATAGACGTTATAGCGACTTCAAAGCATATAGCGCACCAATTTCACCTGCCTATGCAGTCGGGAAGCGACCGAATACTCAAGGCGATGAACCGCCACTACGACACGGCAAAATATATGCGTACGGTTGAATATCTCCGCGAAAGAATACCCGATATAACGATCTCGTCCGACATTATCGTAGGCTTCCCCGGAGAGAGCGACGAGGACTTTGAGGGTACGCTTGAGATGCTTAGCAAGGCGCGGTTTGATATGACCTACTCGTTTATATATTCACCGAGAAAGGACACGCCCGCGGCGGCGATGGAGTGTCAGATACCCGACGATATAAAGGGCGAGAGAATGAACAGGCTGCTTGACGCGCAGAACGCTATAGCGCTTGAAAAAAACAAGCCTATGGAAGATAAAATAATAAAAGTCCTTTGCGACGGGACGAGCAAAAACAACGACGACGTATATTCGGGACGAAGCGAGGGAAATAAAATAGTGTTGTTCGACGGTTGCGAGAGCGACGTTGGAAAATTTGTAAATATTAAGATAACACGCGCCGAGAACTTCGCGCTCTACGGCGAAAAAATTTAAGAAAAAAGAGGTAAAGAAAAATGAGTATATATTCACTTGCGGCAGAGCTTGGAAAGGCAATTAAAGAAGACGATAGAATGATCCGTATGGAAAAGGCAAAGGAAGCCTACGAGGGAAGCGAGAAGATCGCGAATCTTATGATGGAATACGGTATTCAGCAGCAGGCGCTCACCACTATGGGAGATAGCGAGGAGATAGACACCGACGCTGTGACCAGAATTCAGGACAGGATCGACGAGATATACGCGGAAATAACCACCGATCCTCTTTTCAAGGAGCTTGAGGAGGCGCAGAACGCGGTCAACGAGCTTATGGAGAGTGTTAATAACACGATAATGTTCAACGCTACGGGCAAGACTCCTTGTACTCACGATTGCTCCAGCTGTTCAGGTTGTCATTAATAGCCTTCCCTTGTGAGGGAAGGGGGACCGTGCTTTGCACGGTGGATGAGTAGTATTTACACATTTATTCTTACAAAAGCGAGGAAACCGCTATGACTCCAATGATGGAGCAATACTTTGAGATAAAAAATAATTATAAGGACTATCTGCTTTTTTACCGTCTCGGTGACTTCTACGAGATGTTTTTTGACGACGCTATCGTGGCGTCACGTGCCCTTGAGCTTACCTTGACGGGAAGAGATTGCGGAGAAGCCGAGAGAGCGCCGATGTGCGGCGTTCCTTTCCACTCGGTCGACACTTATATCGGCAGACTTATAGAGCAGGGGTATAAGATCGCGATCTGTGAGCAGATGGAGGATCCCGCGCTCGCAAAGGGAATAGTCAAGAGAGATGTTATAAGGGTTATTACTCCCGGAACGGTCATAGAATCCAATCTTTTATCCGACAAGAAAAACAACTATCTCTGCGCGCTTTATATGGGCGAGTTTGAATACGGCGTCTGCTTCTGCGATGTTTCCACGGCAGAGATATACGCTACCTCGTTTTCGGGTAGCAATATGGACGCGCGACTCCTCAATGAGCTTGGTACGTATATGCCGGCAGAGGTCATAGCAAATCTCGGCGCGTCGAAATTCAAGAGCACTGCCGATTTTATTACGGGCAGATGCGAGGCTATGCTTAACGATAATCAGCCCGGGCGATTTGAATTCGATTCCTGTCTTGAAAGAGTTAAAACACAGTTCGAGTCGACTCTGCGCGAGGACGACACGAACGACAAGGCGATGGTCTGCGCCGTGGGCGCGATGCTTGATTACGTCCGCGACACACAGAAAAAGGACATAGGCTATATAAACAAGCTCAATATCTATTCCGACGGTCAGTATCTTGAGATGGACGTCAACACAAGACGAAATCTTGAGCTCACCGAGTCTATGCGCTCGAAGGAAAAGAAGGGAACTCTTCTCTGGGTGCTCGATAAAACGCGTTCCTCTCTCGGCGCAAGATTGCTTCGTAAATGGGTGGAGCATCCGCTCATCACCGCGTCGGCAATAGTCAAGAGACAGAACGCCGTCGAGGAGCTTTATAATAACTTTATGCTCCGCGAGCAGATAAGCGAGCTGCTTGATAACGTGCTTGACCTTGAAAGACTTATCACCAAAATAGTTTACGGCTCGGCAAACGCGAAGGATCTCCGCGCGGTCGCAAATACCGTGCAGATACTTCCCGAATTGAAGAACCTTTTGTCCTCTTGCCGCTCCGACGAGATGCAGAGGATATACGACGAGCTTGACACACTTGACGATATATGCGAGCTTATCAACCGCGCGATAAAAGAGGACGCGCCCTTCTCGGTGCGCGAGGGCGGAATGATAAAGGACGGATACGACACTAGAGTTGACGAGTTCAGAGCTATAGTTGAGCGCGGCGACGAATGGCGCGAGCAGATAGCCGAGCGTGAGCGCGAGGAGACGGGCATCAAGAATCTGAAGGTCGGATATAACAAGGTCTTCGGATTTTACATAGAGGTCACGAGGTCTCAATACGAGCTTGTGCCGGATCGATATATAAGAAAACAGACTCTTGCAAATTGCGAGAGATATATAACCGAGGAGCTTAAGGAGATGGAGGCCAAGGTGCTTGGAGCCTCCGACAAGCTCTGCTCGCTTGAATACGAGCTTTTCTGTGACGTAAGGGCGATCGTTGCCGACAATAGCGTCAGAATACAGAAAACGGCGTCTCTCCTTGCCGAGACCGACGCTTATTACAGTCTTGCCACCGTTGCCGCTAAAAACAGATATATTCGTCCCGAAATTACGTCTACGGACGAGATAACCGTAAAGGACGGAAGACACCCCGTGGTCGAGCAGTTCGTAAAGGACTCCTATTTCGTGCCCAACGATACATATCTCAATATGACCACAGACCGTCTCCTGCTTATCACGGGACCCAATATGGCGGGTAAATCGACCTATATGCGACAGGTGGCACTTATCGTGCTTATGGCGCAGATGGGCACGTTCGTACCCGCGGCAAAGGCGACCCTTGACATTACCGACAAAATATTTACCCGCGTGGGCGCGTCCGACGATCTTGCGTCTGGACAGTCTACCTTTATGCTTGAGATGAACGAGGTGGCGTATATTCTCA
>JAZSJO010000103.1:0-4137 GCA_045534365.1 Eubacteriales bacterium | reverse complement strand
ATCATTTCACGGGTAAAATTTGCATAATCGTTTATTTTCGTAGGGGACGGCGCCTCGACGTCCCGTATACGAACGCCTGAATTTTTCGCAACGGAAGTCGGAGGCCAAGCGGTCTTAGGAAGACAATACTAATGGCCAACTCCTTGGCTCACAGAACGACATGGCTACGATCCGACTTATCATTTCACGGGTAAAATTTGCATAATCGTTTATTTTCGTAGGGGACGGCGCCTCGACGTCCCGTATACGAACGCCTGAATTTTTCGCAACGGCGGGAGCAAGCCCCCGCCCTACAACAAAGTGCATCTCACCGCTAAACTGCAATTTACATCCCCTTTGCCATATCCTTCATTCCCTTACGGTCAAGCTTGCCGTTTGCCGTCAGGGGCATTACGTCAAGCCTTACGGCAAGCGCGGGGATCATATATCTCGGTACGAGCGTGCGCATATAAGATATCATCTCTGCGTCGGTCGCCTCGCCCGTATAGAAAAGCGCTATTTTCTTCTGCTCGTCGTCGTAAACGCAGCAGGCGCGCAAGATCTTATCAAAGGTCAGCGCCGCCGCCTCTATTTCGCCAAGCTCTATCCTGTGTCCCATATGCTTTATCTGGGAATCCTTCCTCGTCAGGAAAACAAGCTCTCCTCGCTCGTTCTTGCGCGCGAGGTCGCCCGTTTTGTATACAAGCTCGGGGTATGCGTCGTTGAGAGGATTCTGCACGAACGCCTCGCCCGTCTTTTCGGCGTTTCGGTAATAGCCCAACGTGACGCAGGTGCCGCGGATATATATCTCTCCGCTCTCGCCGTCCTTAACAGGCTTTCCGTCGTCTCCGATAATCATTATTTCGGTATTTCTGAAGGGTTTTCCTATCGGTATTGCCTCGCCCTCGTCAAGCTCCCTTGCTCTCCAATAGCACGACATTCCCGTCGCCTCGGTCGGCCCGTAAAGATTGAAGAACTCGGCTTGTGGGTATGCCGCGCGCCAGCGCTGATATTCCTTTATCGGAAAGACCTCGCTACCGAAGCATATCCTCGTGAGATATTTCGGGGGATTCTTTTCGAGCGCGCCCAGCGAGGATATCATCACGAGTGCCGAGACCACCCAGCAGACCGTGTTTATCTTATGCTCGTTCAAGTAATCGCAGAGCTTTACGGGAAACATAAAGAGCTGCTTGGGTATAAAATACGCCGTTGCGCCAAATTTCAGCGTTGGCATTATCTCCTTTAATGGCGCGTCAAAATAGAGCGGCGTCTGGTTGCCGAAAATCGTATTTTCGTCAAAGCCTACCGCATCGCATAAAGTCTCGGTGTAGTCTATGACCGAGCGGTGAGCGGCGGCAACGCCCTTTGGCACTCCCGTCGAGCCCGACGTGAAAACTATATAGATAGGGTCGGTGTCAAGCTGGCCTTCCCTTACCGACAAAAGCACCGCCTCGTCTATCTCTCGGTCGCAGATATCGTCGTAAAGATATCTTTCCGCTCCCTTGGGCAGCTTTGAGAGATTTTTTTCGTTCTTCTTGTCGTAAATCACCGCCGCAGGTCGTACGCTTTCAAATATAAGCTCTATTCTCTTCTGCGGCATCTCCGCGTCGAGACAAACGTAAAAGCAACCTGCATATATCACTCCCATAAACGCGGCAATGGCGTGCGGGTGCTTGTTCATAAGCACTATAACGGGAGCTTTTATATATCCCTTCCACGACAAGAAGCTACCGATGCTTTTTGCGCTTTTCTGAAGCTCGGAAAAGGTCAGATCATCAACGCCGTCGGAAAACGCGACCTTATCGGGATATTTCGGCGCGGTGTTTTCAAGATATTCAAGTATATTGGTGCGGTACATATAAGCTCCTGTCAATCGTAATAATCTTCAAGGGAGGGTGTGGGTGTGATTATCTCGGTCGCCACCTCGGGATAGCCGTCCTTATCGTAGCGATAGAAGCTGTCCCTCACCTTGTTATAAGCCTCGGTCTGCGTCAGGGTAAGCAGACAACCCGAATGGTTATAATCGGCGCGCAAGCGAGTGCAATCGAAATGATACCAACGCGGCTCGCTCTCACTGCCGATATTTACAAGACTCCAATAATGAGTATCGGCGGTATATCCGGGCGTGCGCTGGATATCAAGGTTTTCGATCCCGAGATATTCAAGAAAAGCCTTTGCCGCCGCGAAATAGCTGTAGCAATCACCGCTTCCCGACACGAAAAGCGCGTCGTAAGCCGCTCTCTGCCACATCGTCTTGTCCGACGTGGAAACGTATGAGATATTATTATAAACGTAGTCGTAGATCGCGCGGCATTTTTGCTCGACTGTCATATTCTCGTTTATTATCCGTGACACGACCTCGGAAAGCTTCTCGTTAAGCTTCGACTCGGTTATCTCCTCGGAATAAACGTGTACCGTCGCCTCGTAAGGCTTACTTTTGTTTCCAACGGAATCAACAGCGGTGATATAGACCTTATATTCACCCGCCTTCGTAAGATCGACCATACTGTCGTCCACGGTCATTTTTATCTCACCCGAGCAATTATCCGTAAGCTTCACGTGTTGTTTATAAGACACCGACTCACCAACGTAAGCCACTATCTCCGACGCCTGCTCTACGGTCGGCGCCTCTCCGTCATAGATCAGATTCACCGTAACGTCGAAGACCTCGGTCTTGTTCCCCGCCTCGTCGGAAAAGCGCACCTGCGCAGAATATACACCGGGGGCGTAAAACGTATCGGGCAGAGGGGTTACGAACTCGCCCGTATAATCCCCCGCCTCATCTATAGTATCGATAAATTCGGTCGCCAATGGGTATTTACCGCCGATGGCGCACTTGATATTCTTAACGGTGACAACGGGTGGCTTGGTATCGACGACCTCAAGCCTGACGTCTATCTCCGTGTCGCGTGAGATCACGGTGAAATAGTAAACTCCCGCGTGATCGAGGCAGGTGGGATCGTAATCGTCACCGAACGCCGCGCCCTCATAGCCGACTATATCGGACGCAGAAATCCGATTGCCCGCCTCAATCTTTATCCTCTTTATACCTAAATTAAAAACGAGGCAAAGCACCGCCAAAACGACGGAAAGCGCCGACAGGATAAGTATCACTCGGCGCATAACGGCTTCCGCTCTTTCGCGGTCTATCGGGATATTGAATTTTATATCGTGTTTTTTATTTAAGTAGACCTTCATTTCGCTCCTATGCTCGTCAAGAGCTTGTTTTTTGGCATAAATATTATTATATTTTAATTATAACACTATTATGCTCAAAAGTCAACATAAGACGGCGGCTATTTTGATCAAATTTTCGTGATTTTTAGCAAAAAAGCTCCCCTAGGGGAGCTCAGATCACTGACAAAGAGACCAAGACGTAGTTTTGAGGCTCTTTTGTCTTACTTTACAGGATAATTGAAATATGGTATAATATAGGTGTAAAAAAAGCGCGGAGGAGCACCTATGTTTACGGAAAGAAGCGGAAAGCAAAACAGATTGGAAATGATTGCTTAAGGAGATCGAGGTAAACGTAGCGTACAGATGGTTCATTGGTTACGATCTGACCGAAAAGCTTCCCGACGTGAGCGTAATATGGCAGAACAGACTCCGCAGATACAACGGGACCGACGTTCCTCAGCAGATATGTTGAAGCAAAGGACTACATTGACGATCTAAATAAAGCTATCAATGAAGATAGAGCAACGCACGGTAAAAAGCCCTTGAAATTCAACGGTGGTTGCCGAGCAGTGTCTGCTCACTGCTACCGTGCAGAATATGAAGAAAATAGCCACTATATGCCGAAGGGAGTCCTCCGATTTCCTCGCCTTTTTTCTATACTTTAACAAAAAACAAAGCCTATCTCTTGCTTGAGACAGACTTTGTCAGTAATCTGAGGGTTGAAAAACAGCCCTTTAGTATTTTTTAAAGTACGCTATTCAAGAATTGCTGGAGCTTAGGATGCTTGGGAGCGTCAAAGACTTCCGCGGGGGTGCCGTCCTCGGCGATCACGCCCTCGTACATAAACAACACTCTGTCAGCAACCTCGCGCGCAAAGCCCATCTCGTGAGTGACGACCACCATCGTCATTCCCTCTTTTGCAAGATCCTTCATAAGGTCAAGCACCTCTCCGACCATCTCGGGGTCAAGCGCCGACGTAGG
>JAZSJO010000211.1:0-4229 GCA_045534365.1 Eubacteriales bacterium | reverse complement strand
CAATTGTCCTAAATAAAAGCTTTGTTATATATTGAATAATTATTGTGGTTTTGTTAAAATGAATATAGTAAATATGTAAGGATTTTATATTTTATAAAAACTTGTAAAAACTTGCAGATTTCGTAATTTACAAACAAGGAGAAAGAAAATGGCATTTGAACTCACCTACAAATTCGCGCCTGCCGAGTGGCTGCCCTTCAAAGATGAAGAAACGCTGTATCGAGTAATGAATGAGGACTTTTACAAAAAGCAGGGAAAGAATTTTGAAAATCCCGATTTTGAACTTAAGGTCGTATATGACGTGCATAACTATTTCGCAGTTGACCTTATGCAAAGAATCCGTATGTCCGATATCAAGGACGAAAAGCTGGTAATTATTATCCCCAGCCCTGAAAATCCCGTTTACATAAGCCTTACCGAGGCTCTTAACAAATATAAGATAAGCTGCCGTAACGTACATGTATTCTTCCTTTATGAATACGCAAACGACGAGGGCAAGGTCGCTCCCTGGCAAAGCCCCTATAGCCGTTCAGGTCATTTTATGAGATATTTTTATGAAAGACTTGACGCATCTCTGCGTATGCCTATGGAGCAGATTCATTTCTGGACGGAAAACAATATCAATACTTATTCGGACGAGATAGCGGCTCTCGGCGGAGCTGACGTAGCGTACACCGCTATGAGCTGGTCGGGCGGTATCGGAGCTATCGATCCCGAGTCCTTCCCTGCAGAGACTGTTGAGGATTTTCTGAAAATGGGCTCCCGTCTTGTAACTCCTATGCCTGAAATGATAGCTCACGATTCGCTTCGCGGAATGTTCGGCTGCGCAGGAGATATCGGAAACGTTCCTCCGAGAGCGGTTACCGTAGGCCCTAAAGACCTTATGGCTGCAAAAGAATGGATAGACGTTGAATTTCTCGTAGGTTGCGGTGGCGTTTCTCATCAGAAATTCCCGCTCTGCCTCGCTATGTTCGGACCTATCTGCCCTGAAAGCCCCGCGTCCATTATGCGTCTTCACAAGGGAACCTGCTACGTCTCCCCCGAGGTTGCAGCGCCCATTATGACTCCCGATGATTACGATATTTTGGAGCGTATTGCGGAAATTAAAGAAAAGGAAGGAAGATAAGGAGGAATTAAAATGAACCGTAATTTATTTGATTTTAAGCCGAGCGCTTGGCTTCCCACACAGGATAAGGCAGTGCTTGAGTATTGCAGAAATATAAAAAGAGAAGAAATGGAAACCACCAACGAAAACGGTTACAGCATAAGAGTAGTTCCTCATCCCTCGAGTGCCGTTGCCTGCGAGCTTTTTGATTGGATTTATCGTTCTGATGTTGAGGATAAGAAAACCGTTATCGTTTTCCCGAACTCCTGGAGAAATATCTACGTCACGGTTGCAGAGATGTGTAACAAATTCAACGTCTCCGCAAGAAACATTCACGCCTTCTGTATGGATGAATGGGCAGACGAGAATGGAAACGTTGCTCCTATTTCCTGGTATCGTTCACTGGGCGGTCACTTTATGACCGAGTTCTATATGAGCTTCAGAGAGGATCTTCGTCCTCCGCTTTGCCAGATGCACTATTACACCAATGAAAATATCGGTTGCTATTCCGATATGATTGAAGAAACGGGCGACGGCGGAGCAGACCTTATACTTTCCGCAACGGGTTGGATAGGTCACACAGCATTTATAGACCCTATGACCAAGGCGTTCAAGGCTGATAACCTTGAGGATTTTCTCAAGATCAAGGCGGGCTTTGTTGATAACCACCGTCTCACCATTCAGCAGAATTCAGGCAGTAGCACAAGCCTTTGGCATACTCCGAGATACTCGGTTTCCATAGGTCCTTACGATGTAATTCACGCCCGTGAACATCTGGAGCGCCACGACCTTCAGAACGTGGGCGGATATTCCTCTTGGGAGCGTATGATATCCCGTCTTCAGCTCTACGGACCTGTTTGTATGGAGGTTCCCGCTTCTATTTATCAGCTCACGAAGGGAACTATTTACGTAAGTGAGGATATGGCTCGTCCTATTGAGCCTATGGATCTGATTTCCTTCTAAAAAAGGAGAAAGAAATGAAAGCTATTGTAAATACAAAGCTCGTTATGGAGGACGGCATCATTTGGGATGGCGTCGTTACCTTCGATAACGGAAAAATCATAGCGGTCGGCAGACGTGAGGACGTGGACGTATCACTTGCCGACAAGGTATACGATGCGGGCGGTCTTTATACCGCCCCGGGACTTATCGATATTCATAACCACGGATGCACCGAGTGTGATTTCGCAACCGATCCGATTACCGCCGCTACCGCTTTTATAAAGCACGGTATTACGACTGTGCTGCCTACCTTTTATCACAGTATTTCCAAAGATGGAATGATAGAGGGCGCAAAAAGAATAAGGGAGGCGTCTAAATCGGGAGTCGGTAAGACTATGCGAGGTCTTTATATGGAAGGTCCGTTTATGGATCTTTCGGGCAGCATGCAAAATCAGATAAAATGGTCGGGAGAAATTAAAAGTGAGGATTATGTCGATCTTATAGATAGCTTTGGAGATATGGTTCTCGTTTGGGCAATAGACCCGAACCGAAAAAATATAGAGGACTTTATGAAATATGCGAAAGAGCATACTCCAAATGCGGTCTTTGCTCACGGTCATTCCTCTGCCACCTTTGAGAACATTCAGCGTCTGAAGCACTATGGTGTTAAGATACGCACTCATATAACCAATGCGGGAAATGCCCCCGGTCGCTGTCAATCCCGCAACGGAGCAGGCGGAGATCATTTCTGCTTCTATGATCCCGATATATATGCAGAGCTTATCTGTGATCAGGAGGGAATCCACGTTCCGCCCGGGCAGATAAAGACGATAATTCGCATCAAGGGCGTTGAGCGTGTATGCATTATTTCCGACCACACCACCGTAACGGAAAAGGAAAGATATAAAAATAATGCAGAAAGGGGCGTTTTTTTCGGTCCCGACCTCAATTATGACGACCAGGGTATGCTTTCGGGCAGTCTTATGACGCTTGACGACGGAGTGCGCAACGTTATGACTCATACGGGATACGGACTCTGTCACGCGATCCGTATGGCATCTATTAACCCTGCCCGTGCTGTCGGTATTGACTCCGAGGTTGGAAGCCTTGCTGTAGGTAAGAGCGCAAACTTTATTATAATCGACGATGCGGTCAATGTAAAAAAAGTTTTTCTCGAAGGCGAGCTTGCTGTTGAAAATGGCAAAATCCTGATATAAAAGCTAAAAAGAAAAAGAAAGGTAAAAAAAATGGCATTGTTTGAAGTAACCGAATACGATAAAAAGATATGGGAAGAGGAACTGCGCGATTTTCTTCCGGAAAAAATCATTGATATTCACACTCACGTATATAAGAGAGAGTTCTTTGATCAGGACGTTGCAAACAAATCGAAGGGTGTCGTTACCTGGACGTCAACGGTTGCGAAAGAGAATCCCATAGAGGATCTTGACGAAACATATAAGCTTATGTTCCCGGGAAAAGACGTTAAGGCATTGATGTTCATATCGGGTAAGACGGGCGTTGATAAGAATAACGCATATCTTTCCGAAAAATCCAAGGAGTACGGATGGCCTGCGCTTTACTACTCGCATCCCACACAGACCGCGGACGAAATTGAAGAGAATATCCGCAAGGGCGGATTTCTCGGCGTTAAGTGCTATCTTAACAGAGCACCCTCGTATATTCCCGCAAACGAGATAAGAATTTTTGACTTCTTCCCCAAGCATCAGCTTGCAAGGCTTAACGAAATGGGCGCTATCTGTATGTGCCATATTCCGAGAGACGGACGTCTTAAGGATCCCGTTAATGTACACCAGATACTCGAAATAAGAAAGGAATTTCCCAAGCTTCGCTTCATCGTTGCTCACATAGGCAGAGCTTATACGAAGGAGGATATAGGAGATGCATTCGACCTTCTTACCACCGAGCCTGAAACCATGTACGATTTTTCCGCAAATTGCTGTGAATACGCTATTACCGAGGTGATCAGACGCTGTGGTACAAAGCACGTTATGTTTGGAACCGATATGCCTATTCTTCGTATGCGTACTCACAGAATTGAGGAAAACGGATCGTACGTAAACCTCGTTCCTCCCGGACTTTATTACGATCCCTACGGAGATCCGCATCTTCGTGAGGTATCCGAGGAGGAGGGAAAGAAGATAACCTTCTTTGCCTACGAGGA
>JAZSJO010000165.1:0-16431 GCA_045534365.1 Eubacteriales bacterium | reverse complement strand
AAGTTTATCGGCGAGGTTATCAAGAATCACGAAAAGAGCGGAGAGGGTAGCTATATCTTCGGATTCGAGGAGAGCTACGGATACCTTAAGGGTACTTACGCAAGAGACAAGGACGCCGTTGTGGCTTCGATGCTTATTTGCGAGATGACCGCTTATTATCACGCAAAGAATATGACTCTTTACGACGCTCTTGAGGGCTTGTATGCAAAATACGGATTCTGCTGTGAGCAAAACGAGGAGATATATATGGAGGGCGTTGACGGACCTGCCAAAATGGCAGCCCTGCTTGACGGAATGAGAAGGAATATCCCCACGGAGCTTGGCGGCGTTAAGGTTATCACCTTTGGCGACTACAACGAGCAGACATTTACGACCGTAGCAAGCGGCGAAAAAACGTCTACGGGACTTCCCCGTTCCAATATGCTTACGTTTAAGCTTGAAAACGGCGACGTCGTTATAGTTCGTCCTTCGGGAACGGAGCCTAAGGTTAAATTCTACTTTATGGTATCTGCGGAAAACGAAGCGACGGCGCTTGCCAACATTGAGGCGTATAAGAAGACCTTGAATATTTGAGTATATAAAAATACCGCCGAGAGTGACCAAACGGTTACTCTCGGCGGTGTTATTTTTGTTATTATTTTAAAACCACGTTCCCGTCACCGATTATTTCCTTCAGCTCCGCGATCGCGTAATCAGAGTAGAACATTCTCTCGCTGTATTCCGAATATTTTGCATTGGAAGAATCGTAGAAAATGACCTTGACAGTTCCCTCGTTGAAGATATCCACCATATTCTTTGCCTTGGCAAAGATGTCTCCGCTCATATCGGGGACTCGCAGGTATATCTTCTGCGGTACGACTTGGCGGGCGGGGATGGCTTGAGGCTTGGGCGCGGGAGGATTTTGCGTGGGTTGTTGCGGGGCTTGATTGGAGGCAGACGACGAATAAAGAGACAGATACATTGAAAACTTTGAGGGTGCGCTGTTGTTTTCGCTTTGCGCGTCAGGTGTTATCGCTGATTTTTGCGCATTACTGCTATCTTCTTTTGAAGGCTTCCCTGCGTATTTGTCGTTGTCAATAAGCGGAGTAAGCTCATTAACAAGTATCTTAGGCAATTCCTCGTCTTTAACAGATACCGTTCCCTCAACGTAGACCGCCCCGTCAACGAAGATCTCGTGATAGAATTCGTTATATTTCTTCGGGAAAACGATACATTCAAGCTCTCCGAATTTATCTTCAAGCTTAAAGAACGCCATTCTGTCGTCGTTTTTAGTTGTTTTCAGGGAGACGGAGTTTATAATTCCCACAAGGCGCACTCGATCCTTGTCAGAATAGATCATCTCTCCGCTCTCGTCGACCTCGGTAAGCTCGGAGGTTGTGATAATATTCAAATCGTCCACGTGCTTACTGTAATTATCAAGCATATGCCCCGAAAAATACATTCCCGACGCTTCCTTTTCAAGCATTAGCTTTTCTTTCATAGTATAGTCGGGGATATCGGGATATCTGAATGAGGGGGCTTCTATATCGCCGAGCGAGAACATATCCATCTGTCCTATAGGATTGTTGCGGTTTTTCTGCTGGATATTGTCTATTATGGTCTCGTAAGACGCCAAAAGCTTTGAACGGAAAACGCCGAGTCTGTCGAACGCGCCGCTCTTTATCAATGCCTCTATCTGTCGCTTATTGAGGTCACTTGATTCACTCATTCTCTCAACGAAGCTATCAAACGAAGCAAATCGACCGTTTACTTGTCTCTCGTTGATCATTGCTTCAATGAATTGCTTTCCTACGTTTTTCAGAGCAAGCAGACCAAAACGGATGTTACCGTTTTCCCTGTCTGTGCCGAAGGTAACGCGACTTCCGTTTATATCGGGAGGAAGAACGGATATGCCGAATTTATTGCACTCGTTAATATATTCGGCGGATTTTACTTGATTTCCGAGCACGCTGGTCAAAAGAGCCGACATATATTCGCCCGTGTAGTGAGCCTTCAGATATGCGGAGCGGTAGCTTATGACGGCGTAAGCCGCGGCGTGAGCCTTATTGAAGGCGTAGTTTGCAAAGCTCGCCATATCGTCAAATAGCTTCTCCGCTTTAGCCTTTTCTATGCCGTTTTGCGCCGCGCCGCTGATAAATTGCTCTCTTTCGGCTTCAAGCACGCTTGCCTTTTTCTTGGACATCGCGCGCCTGACGATATCGGCGTGACCGTAGGTATAATTTGCGACCGTGCGGAAAATGCTCATTACTTGCTCCTGATAAACGGTACAACCGTAGGTCGATTTGAGTATCGGCTCAAGCTCGGGCAGGTCGTAGACTACTTTAGATGGGTCGTGACGGCACTCGATAAATCTCGGGATCGAATCCATAGGACCGGGACGGTAGAGCGAGATGACCGAGATTATATCGTCGATACATTCGGGACGAAGATTTTGCAGTACCTGCTTCATTCCCGTGGATTCAAGCTGAAATACTCCCGCGGTGTCTCCGCGCGAGATAAGCTCAAACGTCTTTTGGTCGTCAAACGGTATTTTTTCGATATCAAAATCAGGCTCAAACTCACGGATCTGAAGCTGGGCGTCGTTGATTATTGTAAGATAGCGCAGAGCCAAAAAGTCAAATTTTAAAAGCCCCAGGTCTGCGATAGTATCCATATCGAACTGAGTGACAAGAGTTCCGTTGCTTACGGATAGCGGTACGTATTCAGCTACGGGCTTGTCTGTTATGACTACGCCCGCTGCGTGTACCGAGATGTTTCTCGGCATCCCCTCAAGAGATATAGCGGTATCTATAAGCTTTTTGATCTGCTCCGAGCTTTCGTAAAGCTCCTTGAGCTCGGGAAACCTGAGCGCGTTTTTAAGCGTTATGCCAAGCTCTCGCGGCACAGCCTTTGCCACCACGTCAACATCGGCGTAGGACATACCCATAGCGCGTCCGCAATCGCGGATCGCCGCCTTTGCCGCAAGAGTACCGAAGGTGATTATCTGCGACACGTGTTCTCTGCCGTATTTCTGCGTAACGTAATCTATGACCTCGTCGCGACGGTTATAGCAGAAGTCCATATCGATATCTGGCATACTGACACGCTCGGGGTTGAGGAATCTTTCAAACAGAAGGTCGAATTTTATCGAGTCTATATCGGTAATTCCAAGCAAAAACGCCACAAGGCTTCCTGCGCCCGAGCCACGCCCGGGACCTACGGGTATCTTTGCCGATTTAGCAAATCCCACGTAATCCTGAACGATAAGGAAGTAATCGGCATATCCCATACTGCTTATGACCGACAGCTCGTATTCGATCCTATCTCGGTATGCCTGCTCGTCGTTATGCTTGTCCTCACCGTAGACAATCTGACCGTTATTTATCCTGCGGTCAAGTCCCGCTATAGTAAGCTCGCGCAGATATTCCTCTGCACCCTTTCCGTCGGGGCACGGAAATTTCGGTAGGCGAACTTTATCAAATTCAAGCTCAAGCTCACACATCTCGGCGATCTTCACCGTATTTTCGATAGCTCCCGCATACGCGCCGTAAATGCGCTTCATTTCATCTGTGGTCTTGATATAGTAATCGTCGGTGTCAAAGCTTGGCTTGTTTGCGCTGTCAAGAGTGGTGTTAGTCTGAATACACATCAGTACCTCTTGCGTCTCGGAGTCCTGACGGCGCAGATAATGGCAGTCGTTGGTGGCAACCATAGGCAGATCGCACTCCTCTGCAAGCTTTACGAGCAGAGGCATTATCTGACGCGTCTCCTCGGTGCCGTGATCCTGCAATTCGATATAGTAATTGTCTTTTCCAAATATATTTGAATATTCGATGGCGGTTTGCTTTGCCGCTTCGTAGTCACCGATAGAAAGAAGTCGCGGAATCTTACCCGAAAGACAAGCGGAAAGCGCAATAAGCCCCTCGCTGTGAGCGCGGAGCAGCTCCTCGTCGATTCTCGGCTTCGAATAAAAGCCCTCGGTATATCCCTTTGATACGAGATAGATAAGATTTTTATATCCCGTCATATTTTTACAAAGCAGGACGAGATGATAATATGAATCGGTATTGTTTCGCTTGTCAAATCTCGACGAGGTGGCAATGTAGACCTCGCAACCGATTATCGGCTTGATCCCCGATTTTTTGCAGGTCTTGTAAAACTCAATGACACCGTACATATTGCCGTGGTCGGTGATCGCTACGGCGTCTTGATCACATTCTCTTATTCTGTCGGGAATGTCGGAAATACGGCAAGCGCCGTCGAGCAGACTGTATTCACTATGCAGATGAAGATGAACGAATTCTCCCATTGCGCTATGCCTTCCTTTCTTTAAAACAATTTGATCTTGTTTGCAATTTCGATTATTTTTGAAAGCCTGTGATTTAGTCCCGATTTGGAGATCGGTGGATCGTGAAGCGCGGCAAGGTCTTCGAGAGACAGATCGGGATTTTCAAGACGAAGATCGGCGGTATGCTTCAGATCAGCGGACAGCTCGTCAAAGGTTCCGTTTGATTTCAGTTTTTCTATCGCAGATACCTGCAAAAGAGCCGCGTTTACCGACTTTGAGATGTTCTTTGCAACGCAGTTGGTGGCGCGGTTTTCGGCATTTCTAAAGTCTTTTTCAATAAAAGCGTTATAATAGTCAAAGAGAGTCTTGCTCGCTCCGCAGACCTTCAAAAAATCCTCTATTGCCGCTTCGTTTCTGTAAAACACGCCGTAAGAGTCTCGTCTCGCGCTTATTCCCGGAGCTTCAAGGCCTATATCCTCGAAAACGGAATGGATGAGCATAGCTCTCGTATCGTTGTGCGCCTTTATTTCAAGGGTGTAAGATTTTTGAGGGTCGCTGATGCTTCCTCTCGCGCAAAAAACCGCTCTTAAAAACGAGATCTTGCAGTTTTCACAGCACAAAAAGGTGTCGATAAGCTCGTCGCCTTTTTCATTTGATAAAAAAGAGTCTGCAAAATTCAAAAAATCCGCAAGCTTGTTCGATCTGAATCTGAACTCCGTTGATTTGAAGCATCCGCGCTTGATCTCTTTTATTTGAGGCTCGAGCTTGTATATCGATTTGAGCAGAAAGCAGAATTTTTGCGCTGTCTTATCGTCCGAGATGCTTAAGACAAGCTCACCCTCGCAGATCTCCGCAGACGTAACGATACCGAAAAGATACGCCTTTTTACAGCAATTGCTTTTTATATTTATATCGTTCAGCTCTTCCTTTACCTGAGAAGAAAAAGACATTTTTACTCATCCTTTCGGTTATTTTTTAGAACGGAATATATATTATCTCCAATTCAAGTCTTACGTTGAATTTTTCAAGCACGGTCTTTTCGATATGCTCTATTACCTTCAACACGTCCTCGCTTGTTGCGCCGCCGCGGTTTATAACGAAGCCCGCGTGCTTTTCCGACACCTGCGCGCCGCCTGAAGTATATCCCTTAAGTCCGCAGTCCTCGATAAGCTTTCCCGCGAAAAATCCCTCGGGGCGTTTAAAGGTGCTACCTGCGTTAGGATACTCAAGAGGCTGCTTTTCCTTTCGTGCCGACATATTTTTCGTCATCAGCGCAAGGATATCTTCGGGATCACCCTCTTTTAGCTCTATAAGAGTGGAAAGTATTATGTAATTGGTATTGTCCTCAAAAACAGAGTGGCGGTAACCAAAATCATGCTCATGTTTTGAAAGCACTTTGACCTTGCGGTCTATAGTATCAAAATATTCGGTCTCAATAACGATATCGGACATCTGACCGCCGTATGCCCCCGCATTCATATATACCGCGCCTCCCACGGTGCCGGGAATACCGTATGCAAATTCAAGCCCGCTGAGCGCCTGTTTTTTACCCACTTCACTTGCAAGCTCAGTCAGTGATTTTCCGCATTCTGCTCTTACGAGAACGCCGTTCTTTTTTCTGATATACGTAGTGTCGGATACGCCCTTTGTAAATATCAAAATGCCGTCAAAGCCCTTGTCATCAAAGAGAATGTTGGAGCAGTTTCCAACGATTCTGTATTTTTCTCCGCTCTCAGTCGCATAGATCAGGGCTCTTGAAAGCTCCTCTGTATTTTTCGGAAATATCGCGCATTTAGAGGGACCTCCCGTTTTGAAGGAGGAATGCTTTGAAAGAAGCTCACCCTGACGCAGATCGATGCCAAAGTTCATATAAGGTATCCTTTCCGCTTAAAAAACTATATTTTCAAGCTGTTTCAAATCGTTTATAACGTAGTTTATGCCGATAGTGTCGGGAGTGGGAGCGCCTTTGGGGTTAAACCAGCAGGTATCGATCCCCGCGTTTATTCCGCCCTTGATGTCGGAGCTGAGAGAGTCGCCTACTATAAGAGTTTTTTCTCTGTCAAAATTCGGGATAGCTTCAGCTACCTTTTCAAAATATTCAGGAGAAGGTTTTTCTGCACCGAGCTCTTCGGAAATAAACATTCCGTCAAAATATTTGCGCAGAGGGCTGTGATCAAAGCGTCCGTGCTGAACCTTTGCAAAACCGTTCGTAACTATGTAGAGCCTGAATTTTCCGTACAGCTTCTTACAAATATCCTCGGCACCGTCTATAAGGTAAGATTTTTCAGAAAGCTTCAATGGGTACATATCGGCTATCCTCTGCGCTTCGAAATCGAAGCCGTAGTATTCTATAAGAGAACGCCAACGGGCAGTAAAAAGCTCGGCTTTCGTGATCTCTTTTCTTTCAAGCATTTTCCAATATCCGTCGTTTATCTCGGAATATTTCTCGATAACCTCGTCACTTGCAGGCAGACCTGCGAATGTAAGACAATCCTTGACCGCGTCGTATTCACTTTTCTTGAAATCGAATAAGGTAGCGTCTGCATCAAAAAGAATAGTTGTGTATTTTATCATTCCCATAACCGCCGTTCATAAATAAATATACTTAATAATATTATACATTATAAAAAGCAAAATTGCAACACCAAAATAAGATTTAAGCGTTGCAATTTTTCGGATATTCAATATTTTACGTTGCAATCGGGACACTCGTCGCCGTAGCCGCTGTCACGACAGTATGTCGGGCAGATAAGCTGATATGTTATTGATTAAATTATACGCACGATCAAACGATCGTCAATTAAAATCAAAGGATAAATCCGTACAAGGTTTTATGCCTGTATTTGGTTATCCTGCACAAAAAGAAAAAATCTTTCAAAAATATATAATAATTGTATATTTCTACTTGAAAAAAAGCTGAAAATGAGTTATAATATAATGTGTATGTTTATTTTCAGGTAGGAGTGATAGAGATATGGCGCGTAAACTCAATATTGGTCTTCTGGGCTTTGGATTTATGGGAAAAACTCACGCTTTTTCTCTGACGGCTATTCCCTATTATTACGAAGCCTGTGACTTTTCGGCGCGATATGCCGCCGTTTGTACGACGAGGCTCGACGGAGCGCGAGCTGCCTCCGAAAAATACGGTCTCGGATACGCGACCGTGAATAAGGACGATATAATAAACGACGATAATATTGACGTGGTTGATATCTGCACTCCGAACGTATATCATTATGAAACCGCGAAAAAAGCGATTTTAGCGGGTAAGCACGTGCTTTGTGAAAAGCCGTTGACGTTAACTGCCGGGCAGGCGGCAGAGCTTGACGTCCTCGCAAAAGAGGCGTTTGTAAAAAATGGTCAGGTCTGCGGAATGGTATTCAATAACAGACATCTTTCGGCTATCAGACGCGCAAAGCAGATGATCGAGGAAGGTAGACTTGGACGGATACTCTCGTTTGATTTCAAGTATCTGCACAATAGCTGTATCGATCCCGAAAGATGCGCGGGCTGGAAGCAGGATAAGGATATATGCGGCGCGGGGACTCTTTTCGACCTCGGCTCTCACATCGTTGACCTTTGCCGTTTTCTTTGCGGTGATTTTTCGGAGGTGTACGCCAAAGAGCAGATCGCCTTTTCGGAGCATAGGCGCGCAGACGGGAGCGTATGGCAGACCAATGCCGACGAGGCTGTGTATATGACCGCAACGCTTGAATGCGGCGCGTCAGGCACTTTGACTGCAAGTAAGATAAGCGTTGGAGAGAACGACGGCTTGACCTTTGCGATATACGGAACGAACGGTGCGTTGAAATTTGACCTTATGGAGCTTGATTGGCTTTATTATTACGATGCGAACGCTCCAAAAGGTGCAATGGGCGGTGTCAGCGGATTTACAAGGATAGAATGTGTTGGCAGATACCCTTCCCCAGCAGGAAAATTCCCTTCTCCAAAGGCTGCAAACGGTTGGCTTCGCGGACATATTGGCTCTATGTACGCTTTTCTTGATTCGATAGCAAACGGTAAGGAAGCGTCACCGTCCTTTAAAGACGGCGCGGAGGTACAGAGAGTTCTTGAGGCGGCTCACCGCTCGCACGTTGAAGGAAGAGCTGTCAGACTATAAATTTTATGATTGGAGGAACTATGATAACGATCGGAGTCACAGGCCCGAGCGGAGCGGGAAAAGGCGTTATGTCCGCTTATCTTGAATCTGATAATATCAAGGTGATCGATGCCGATGCCGTTTATCACGACGTAATTACTCCTCCCTCCGATTGCCTTTCGGAGCTTGTCGGGTATTTCGGAGAAGATATTTTAAAGGAATCGGGCGAGCTTGACCGTTCTTCACTTGCAGGAAAGGTTTTTGGTGAAGAAAATCGTGAGAGTCTGCTTACTCTTAATGAAATAACTCACAAATACGTTTCCAAGAGGATCAAGGAATTGCTTGAGGAATATTCGTCTGCGCGTGCTTGCGTAATAGACGCGCCCCTGCTTATAGAGGCGGGACTTGACAAAATATGCGATTTTACGATAGCGGTACTCGCCGAAAAGGATATCAGAGCAAAAAGGCTTTTGGCGAGAGACGGTATAAGCCTTGAAGCCGCTATGAAACGCATAGATTCGCAAAAGAACGATAAATATTATATCGATAACACCGATTATGCTTTATATAACGATAGAGATATTGCGGAGCTGTATATAAAGCTTGATAGAATTATGCTTGAGGAGGGCGTTTGCCATTGAAAACGGTACGGCAAAAAAGAGAGCGCCGAAGTCTCGGTATCACGGTACTGATCATTCTCGCGATTTCCGTGGCGTTCGGAATTCTGTTTGATATAGTATGCACGAGAATAGAATATATCACACACCCGAAGCCCGATAAATATATCGGTTACGTAGCTAAGTATTCCGAGCAATACGGAGTTCCAGAGGATCTTATCTGGGCGGTTATTAAGACCGAGAGCGGATTTGATCCTTACGCGACCTCGGACGTTGGCGCTATGGGACTTATGCAGCTTATGCCCGCTACCTTTGATGAGATAACGAATCAGAGACTTAAAGAAGGTCTTGATCCGATAAAGAGACTCGATCCCGAGACCAATATTAAATACGGCACGTATTACCTATCCTATTTGTTTTCACGCTACGGTAATTGGGACACGGTGCTTGCTGCTTACAACGGTGGTCTTGGAAACGTTGATTCCTGGCTTAAGGATCGGTCTCTTGTTGATGCCGAAACGGGTGAATTGAAGGAAATTCCCTTCAAGGAGACGCGTGAATACGTAAAAAAAGTCAATCGTGCGCTTGACAAGTACGAGGAGCTTTATTAATAGAAAAAATATTTATTACATACAGCAAGGCTGATATGGAGAAAGGAAATTAAAATGAGTAAAGAGCTTACCTATTCCAGAACGAATTTTTATGAGAAATGCGGTGCTGACGAGGTAAAGGCGGCATACGATTATTGCGTAGGCTACGCTGATTATCTCGATGCGTCGAAGACCGAGCGCGAGGCTGTAAAGACCTCTATAGCTTTTGCCGAGCAGAACGGCTACAAGCCCTATAGCTTCGGTATGCCTATGAAGGCGGGCGACAAGTTTTACTATAACAACAGAGAGAGAAATCTTTATCTGTTCCGCATAGGAAGCGAGCCTATCAACAACGGTGTAAGGATCGTCGCTTCTCACATTGACAGCCCCAGACTTGATTTCAAGCAGCACCCTGTTTACGAGGACGGAGGCTTTTGCTTCGCTAAAACTCACTATTACGGCGGTGTACGTAAATATCAGTGGGTTGCTCTTCCCTTGGCTCTTCACGGAACCGTTGCCAAGAAGGACGGTAGCGTAGTTGACGTTAAGATCGGTGATGAAGCAGGTGATCCCGTATTCTATATAAACGACCTTCTTCCCCATCTCGCAAAGGATCAGAACGCGAAGCCTCTCGGTCAGGCTATCCCTGCGGAGAGCCTTAACATCGTGCTTGGATCCCGTCCTATTGCCGATAGCGAGGGTGGCGACAAGGTAAAAATGAACGTCCTCACTCTTCTCAACGAAAAGTATGGCATTACAGAGGAAGACTTCCTCTCTGCTGATATCTTTGCGGTTCCCGCGGAAAAGGCTCGCGACGTTGGATTTGACCGTTCGCTTATCTCCTCTTACGGACACGACGATAAGGTCTGTGCTTATCCTTCCCTTACCGCTCTCTTCGAATCTGACGACAGCGAGCATACCGTTATGGTAGTTCTTGCAGACAAGGAGGAGATAGGAAGCGAGGGCAATACGGGTATGCAGTGCGCGCTCTTCACCGACCTTTTGGGCGCTATGGCGGCAGAGCTTGGCGGCAATCTCTATGCTGTAAAAGCAAACTCCAAGTGCCTCTCAGCAGACGTCAGTGCTTGCTTCGATCCCAACTTTGCAGAGGTGTACGAATCCAAGAATGCGGCGAGGATCAACTGCGGAATTACTATGTCCAAGTATACGGGTAGCGGCGGAAAGGGCGGCACGAACGACGCTCCCGCAGAATACATTGCATGGATAAGAAAGATATTTGAGGATAACGAAGTTATCTGGCAGGCTGCAGAGCTTGGCAAGACCGATCATGGCGGCGGAGGAACTGTTGCTAAGTATATCGCGAATCACAATATTGAGACCGTTGACCTCGGCGTTCCCGTAATTTCGATGCACGCTCCCTACGAGCTTGTTTCCAAGACCGACGTTTATACCGCGCACAAGGCGTTCCTCGCTTTCTGCAAGGCTTGATCATGTTCGAAAAATTAGTTTATACGGCTGAAAAATACGACAGGCTCGAATACGAGCTTGCTAACAATACCGCGCTTATAACCGACGCAACGGCTTATGCGAAGGCTATCAAGGAATACCGTTCCTTGACGCCCGTGGTTGAAAAATACCGCGAATACAAGCGTTGTGAGGGCGATATTGAGGATGCGCTTATGATAATCGACGAATCTGACGACGATGAGATGCGTTCGATGGCGCAGGATGAGCTTAAAGAAGCAAAAATGCGCCTTGAGCGTCTTTCGGAGGAGCTTACCGTCCTGCTTCTTCCCCGCGATCCTAACGACGATAAGAATATTATCGTTGAGATACGCGCGGGAGCGGGAGGTGAGGAGGCAGCTCTCTTTGCGGCTGTCCTCTACCGCATGTACTCGATGTACGCGGCAACGGTTGGATTCAAGGTATCCGTTGCCAATGCAAACGAGACCGAGCTTGGCGGATTTAAGGAGATATCCTTTACCGTTGAGGGGGACGGAGCGTACTCGCGCTTTAAGTTTGAGTCGGGCGTACACCGAGTCCAGCGAGTTCCCGAGACCGAGTCGCAGGGACGCATACAGACCTCGACGGCAACGGTTGCGGTGCTTCCCGAGGTCGAGGACGTTGAGATCGAGATAAAGGATTCCGACCTTATCTACGAATCCTGTAAGTCGAGTGGCGCAGGTGGTCAGCACATCAACAAGACCGAGTCTGCGGTAAGACTTACTCACAAGCCTACGGGCATCGTGGTAGAATGTCAGGAGGAGCGCTCACAGTTCAAAAACAAGGACAAGGCGCTGAAGATGCTTCGCGCAAAGCTTTACGACATCAAGCAACGCGAGCAATCCGAAAAGGTGGCGTCCGACCGAAAGAGTCAGGTCGGCACGGGAGATCGAAGCGAAAAAATAAGAACCTATAATTATCCTCAAAACAGAGTTACCGATCACCGTATCGGCGTTACTCTTCACTCGCTTGACAGCTTTGTAAACGGAAATATCGGTCAGATGATAGATTCTCTTATCGCCGCCGATACCGCCGAAAAGCTGAAAGCCGAAAACAACGATTAATTTTATGAAAGGGGCCGCTATGACGACAGAGGTTATCAGAATAACGGACGTATCAAAACAAAATAACGATATTATGCGCGCGGCGGCTCTCATTAAGAGCGGAGGGCTTGTCGTTATTCCTACCGAGACGGTCTACGGTCTTGGAGGAGACGGAACAAACCCTCTCTCTTCCGAAAAAATATACGCAGCCAAGGGGCGTCCCTCCGATAATCCGTTAATAATCCATATAAGTGAGCCCTGCGAGGCGGAAAAATACGCGTATACCAACGACGTATATTATAAGCTTGCAAAAGCCTTTATGCCCGGTCCTCTGACCGTTATACTGCCGAAAAAGGATACCGTTCCCTATCAGACCACGGGCGGACTTGACACGGTGGCTATCCGTTGTCCGTCTCACCCTATCGCCAACGCTGTAATCAAGGCGGCGGGAGTTCCGATAGCCGCTCCGTCTGCAAATATTTCGGGCAGACCTTCGGCAACCGCGGTCGAGTACGTTATCGAGGATTTTGACGGCAGAGTCGATATGATAATCGACGGTGGCGCGTGCGAGATAGGACTTGAGTCCACTATCGTGATGATTACCGACGACGGAGGGCTGATACTTCTCCGCCCCGGCGCTATTACGTACGACGCCTTGTGCTGTGTCTGCGATAAGGTTACCGTGTCGCCTACTATTGAAGGCACTTTAAGTGAAAACGAGCATCCGCTCTCCCCCGGTATGAAATACAAGCATTACGCGCCCGCGGCAGAATTTATTTTGCTCGACGGAGACGAGGCGGATATAATCGAATTTTTGAAAAACGAGCAAAAGTGTAAAAAATGCGCTATTTTGTGCTATGACGAGGAGGCTTCCCTTCTTGAGGACAAGCTTTTGCTTCCTATCGGAAGGCGCGGAGACCTGCAAGCACACGCAAAGGCGCTATTTGCGAGGTTACGCGAGTGTGATTCACTTTCCCCTGATATTATTTACGCTCATATTCCCGATAAAAGAGGGCTTGGATTGGCTCTTTATAACCGTATGATACGCGCGGCGGCTCACACGGTGCTTAAGATTGAAAATAAAACTTTTTGAGGAAAGGTAAAGATAAATGGCAAGAAAAAAGAAACAAAACGAAGTACAGGAAATCGTTTATGCTCCAATATTGCCTCAGCCCATAACAGAAACGATTGAAAAAAACTATATGCCCTATACGATGAGCGTTATCGTTTCGCGCGCGATCCCCGAGATCGACGGATTTAAGCCCGCTCACAGAAAGATACTCTATACCATGTATAACATGGGATTACTTAAGGGCAACAGAACGAAAAGCGCGAATATTGTAGGAGCTGTAATGAAGCTTCACCCTCACGGCGACCAATCTATCTACGAAACCATGGTGCGTCTGACGCGAGGAAACGAGACTCTGCTTCATCCCTTCGTTGACTCCAAGGGAAGCTTTGGTAAGCAATATTCCTCTGATATGAAGTTCGCGGCTCCCCGTTATACCGAGGCAAAGCTCGATCCCTTTTGCGAGGAGCTTTTCACCGGCATTGATAAGAACGCGGTGGATATGGTCGATAACTACGACGGTACTCTCAAGGAGCCGCGTTTGCTTCCTACGACCTTTCCAAATATTCTCGTAACGCCCAACAGCGGCATTGCGGTCGGTATGGCTTCTGATATCTGCTCCTTTAATCTTGCCGAGATATGCGACGGTACTATCGCTATACTTAAAAAGCCCGATATTTCGGTAGATAAGATAATGGAGATAATCAAAGCACCCGATTTCCCAGGTGGCGGTGAGATAATATACGACCGTGAGCAGATGCGCTCGATATATGAAACGGGCGACGGCTCGTTCAAGATCCGATCGAGATATTCGTACGACGCATCGGCAAACTGTATCGATATTCTGCAGATACCCTATTCTACCACTATAGAGCAGATACTCAATAAGATCTCACAACTGGTCAAGGAGGGCAAGCTCAAGGAGGTAGTTGACTTCCGTGACGAGATAGACCTTAGCGGCTTCAGGCTTACACTCGATCTTCGTAAGGGCATCGATCCCGATAGGCTTATGCAGAAGCTCTTTAGGTCTACTCCTCTTGAGAACAGCTTTAAGTGCAATTTCAATATAATTATTGACGGTGAGCCTCGTCAAATGGGCGTCATAGAGATACTTTCCGAGTGGATAACTTTCCGTATGAGTTGCCTCCGTCGCGAGCTTGAATTCGATAAAAAGAAAAAGGAAGACAAGCATCACCTGCTTCTCGGTCTTGCAAGAATAGTTCTTGATATAGATAAAGCAATAAAGATCATTCGTAAGACGGAGAAAGACGAGGACGTTATCCCCAATCTCTGTACGGGCTTTGAAATAGACGAGATTCAGGCAAACTATATTGCCGAGATCAAGCTTCGTAATCTTAACAGAGAGTATCTCCTTCACAGACTCACTGAGGTCAAGGATCTTGAGGCGGAGATTGCAGAGATCGAGGAAATACTTGCAGACGAATATAAGCTTAAGGCTCTTATAGCAAAGCAGCTTCTTGAAATAAAGAAGAAGTACGGTAAGCCGAGAAATACCTTCATTATCCACTCCGACAGTCTCGAGACCTACGTTGAGGAAGAGGTGATCGAAAATTATCCTTGTAAGCTCGTGCTTTCACGCGAGGGCTATTTCAAGAAGATAACCTACAGATCACTTCAGGGTAACGATGAGCAGTATTTCAAGGACGGAGACAGATTGCGTCAGATATTCGACGCTGAAAACAAGGATACGGTTCTTTTCTTTACGGATAGAGCTCAGCTCTATCGCGCCGCGGTAAACGATTTTGAAAACTGTAAGGCGTCCGTTATAGGTGAGTTCGTTCCCACGGAGCTGAAGATGGATTCAGGTGAAAAGCCCGTCTATATGTCTCTGCAAAGCGAATTCAGAGAGGGCTATAACTACGTATTCATTTTTGAAAACGGTAAGGGTGTAAGAATTCCCGAAAAGGCGTATGAGACCTCAAGCATCCGACGCAAGCTCAAGGGAGTGTTCTCCACCGCGTCTCCCATAGTTGCGGTGTTCTCCGAAAACGAGAAAAAGCCCTTTGATATCATGATGATATCCGATGACGACAGAGCAATAGTTTTCAAGACCTCACTTATTCCCGTAAAGGCTACCAAGTCATCTATAGGCGTTCAGCTTATGACGCTCAAGAAAAATCAGAAGATAGTATGCGCCATCTCTGATTTCAACGACGATCCCGACGCTATAAAGGGATGTAAAAAGCTCAAGCTTCCCGCGAGCGGGTCTTTGCTTGGCGATAAAAACATAAAAAACCGTCAGATCAGCATTGACGATATTAAATGAGGTGCGTTATGAGTGAAAAGACAAGAAAACTTCTCGTCAGAGTTATGGCGATAGTGCTTGCCGTTCTTATGGCGGGCGGAACTGCTTATACTGCTATTGCATATTTGCTTTTATGATACAAAAA
This sequence comes from Eubacteriales bacterium, assembly GCA_045534365.1. GTDB lineage: Bacteria > Bacillota > Clostridia > Oscillospirales > CAG-272 > SVTX01. Next base: position 871 of record JAZSJO010000165.1, on the reverse strand, counting down.
ACTCGCCTTGCGGCGAGTTTTTTGTTAAAATATCAAGATCAGAAGCAGTAAAGCTAAGAGCGTAATTGCCGAGCCGCACAGAAGCTGGAAAAGCGTATGTCTCTTCATTTTGATGCTTGCGATGAAAACGGGTATGGTCATCAAGGCTCCGACGGCGGCGGGTATATACAAGCCGAAATAACAAAGCATAGCCACGGGCCCTACGATACCGCAGGCGTGTCCGCTTGCCTTGAGATGAAAGAGCTTATTGAAGATCGCAATAAGGATGCCGGAGATGAGGTAATCGAGGTATATAAATATTACCGTATTCAAGGGGGCGTTGAATATAAATGCCAGAATACAACCTATTATATATCCCGCGACCGCGAATATTATAGCCAGATTTCTCTGACCTTCTCTGCCCTTATCTTTATAGTAAGGTATAAATCTTTGCATAGGATATGCGAGGATGGGGAGTATACCGAGAAAGAACACGCCAAGCAAAGTGTCGGCAACGTCAATTATCCTATATGATCCGAGTATTATAAAAAGCGCGGAAGCCATAATAGGCGGAATCGTCAGAACGCGTATAATTTTATAAAATTTATCCATATCTTCTCTATATTTCAAATAAAACAACTACTGCTTCACGGCAGTAGCTGTTATCAAAGCGAATTATTTCTCTTCGGTAGCTTCGTCGTTTTCAGTGCTTTCGGTGTTGAGAATTATCGTATCTATCTCACCGTTTCCCGTGGTGTCGAGCATTATAGCGTCTGCTTCTCCGTCGCCGTTGATATCCACGTGGCCGAGTATCTTGGCGTCAAGCTTCTTTTTAACGTATTTATAGGCAACGGCAATCGCGGCGCCTAAGTCGGATCGTAGCCATGTCGGT
>JAZSJO010000106.1:0-3181 GCA_045534365.1 Eubacteriales bacterium | reverse complement strand
TTTCACCGTTCGGATACTTTACACCGAGAATGAGCATGTGCTCAGCCATCCAGCCCTCTTTACGTCCGAGGTAGGAAGCAATACGGAGAGCGAAGCACTTCTTGCCGAGAAGAACGTTTCCGCCGTAGCCGGAGTTGACCGACCAGATGGTATTTTCCTCGGGGAAATGAACTATATATCTGTTCTCCTCGTCGATATCAGCGCGAGCGTGAAGACCCTTGATGTAGTCAGCGCTCTCACCGAGAGCCTCAAGAACGTCGTAGCCTACGCGAGTCATAATAAGCATATTAAGAACGACGTAGATAGAGTCGGTAAGCTCGATACCGTACTTAGCGAAAGGAGAGCCGACAACGCTCATAGAGTAGGGAATAACGTACATAGTGCGACCCTTCATAGAGCCGTTGTAAAGCTTTGTTAGCTTCTCCTTGCACTCTGCGGGATCCATCCAGTTATTGATGTTACCTGCGTCTTCCTTCTTGGAGGTACAGATAAAGGTTCTGCCCTCAACACGAGCAACGTCGTTTACAGCGGTTCTGTGAAGATAGCAACCGGGAAGCTTTTCCTGGTTGAGCTTGATCATCTCGCCTGTCGAGCAAGCCTCGGCTCTGAGAGCCTCTGCCTGTTCCTCGCTACCGTCGATCCAAACGATCTTATCGGGCTGTGTCATAGCAGCCATATCGTTTATCCAATCAAGAACGTACTTGTTGTTTGTAGGTGTCATGTTTTTCTCCTTATTTATATTGATTACAAATATTGAACAGCTTTGTCGGAAAAAGATAACCTTTCTCCGCCATTATACATTTTACTATATTTTTTGCAAGTTTGCAATATATATTTTCAAAAGTTTCAAATTGTTAATATTTTCTTTTGTTTTTAAATGATTTCAGAGCTTGTCGTGAGATTCGTGTTAATAGAAAATTCACAAAATGTTCGCCTATTGTTTTATCAATCGAATTGCAAATATGATAAAATGATAAAAGATACATTTGTGCTAAATTTTAACCTGTAAATTACTTATAAAGTGAGGAAAAATTATGGAAAAGCTTAAGCCGAAGGAACAAAAGGTATACGACTATATCGCGAAGTCAATCAGAGAAAACGGATTTGCTCCCAGCGTACGTGATATCTGCCGCGATCTTAATTACAAGAGCACGTCTACCGTTCATATGTACTTGAATCGACTCGATACTCTCGGTTATATAAAGAAAGAAGACGGCAAGAGCCGCGCTATAAGCGTAAACGACGATATGCCGCCCGTTACCGCCGTTCCGATACTCGGTACGGTCACCGCTGGTCAGCCTATTCTGGCTGTTGAGAATTTTGAAGGATACGTAGGCTATATCGGTAACGTAGGTAGCGAAGGAATGTTTGCTCTTAAGGTGAAGGGCGAGAGTATGATAGACGTAGGTATTCTCGATGGCGATCTTATCATAGCGGAAAAGACCTGCTACGCCGAAAACGGTGAGATAGTAGTCGCTCTCATTGAGAACGAAGCAACGGTAAAAAGATTCTTCAGAGAAGACGGACACTACCGCCTTCAGCCCGAAAACACGACTATGTCGCCAATAATCGTCGACGAGGTCATGATACTTGGCAAGGTGCTCGCCATTCAGCGCAGCTATAACTGATATTCTGCGTGAGGTATTGCTTTGTAATCCCTGAAAAAGCTTTTTAGATCGGCGAAAAATTCAATAAAAAGCGTGACCTACAATTTTCGCGAGTTCGTGGGAATATATATCGCTATGATAGTAGTTCAGCTTCTTTTGGGTGTCTGGATTTTATCCACTTATACGAATTATTATGCAAATGACGAGCTTTTTGATAACAATTACAGCTACGACCTCACCGTTACGGGCTCAAACCATACTGCCGCAGGAGTGATATTTCATACGTGGAAAATCTCAAAGAACTCATTTCATTGCTGGGACTCTCCGACAGACTTCACCATCTTCCCGGCGAGCTCTCGGGAGGTCAGCAGCAAAGAGTGGCGATAGCTCGCGCGCTTATAAATCTGCCGCAGATAGTCTTTGCCGACGAGCCTACGGGAAATCTTGACCGAAAGAACGCCTACGAGGTACTTGAGCTTCTGCTCGAAAAGAGAAAAAACCATTGGTCTTACTCTCGTTATGGTCACTCACGATATGAAGATCGCGAAGCGCGCCGACAGAGTTTTCGTAATGGAGAACGGAGAGCTTCACGAAAGAAAGCTTAATATGGAGGAAGGTTAATATATAATGAAGGATGATATTTTTGTCGGATTACAAAAGCTGACGCTTTTGGATTTTCCCGGGAAGGTTGCGTGTACGCTTTTTACAAACGGTTGTAATTTCAGATGCCCCTTTTGCCATAACGCGTCACTCGTCGTAAGGTCAGCAGAGCAGAAGTCATATAAAAACGAAGAAATATTGGCTTTTTTGAAAAAGAGAGTAGGAGTGCTTGACGGCGTGGCGATCACGGGCGGCGAGCCTACCCTTATGGCGGGGCTTTACGAGATCATAGTCAAGATCAAAGACCTCGGTTATTCGGTAAAGCTCGACACTAACGGCACTCGCCCCGACGTGCTCAAGAAGCTCGTGAACGACGGACTTGTAGATTACGTTGCTATGGATATCAAGAATTTCCCTGAAAAATATGCATACACCTGTGGTCTGCCCGAAAATTACGACCTTTCTGCAATAATAGAGAGCAAGGATCTTTTAATGGAAGGCAGAGTAGACTTTGAGTTCAGAACTACCGTAGCCAAGCCCTTCCATACCGAAGAGGATTTTTATAAGATCGGAGAATGGCTGCGCGGTGACGAGAAGTATTTTCTGCAGCAATTCAAGGATTCGGGCGACATCATAGGGCAGGAAATTTCTCCCTGTAATGAGAATGAAATGGAAAAGTTTTTGAACATTCTATTGCCTTTTGTGCCAAACGCACAATTAAGAGGGGTATAAAACTATATATAGTGACGAATTTTCAAAAATAACACAATATCTTGTGTTTTAGGGTTGACAAATAATACTAAATATAGTATAATGCTTATGCGGCGCGGATCTGTGTCCGCGCCTTCTTTGCGCCTAAAATCGACATTTTTCGATACGGCGTAAAGGAATTTCAGAGTAAACAATTTATCAAAATATAAAAAAAGAGAAGGAGAAAAACATGTACAGCGTACAAAAGAGAGACGGCAAGATCG
>JAZSJO010000080.1:0-2925 GCA_045534365.1 Eubacteriales bacterium | reverse complement strand
CCCCTCCTTCCAAAAAACCTTCAAAAAAATGGGTAAAAATATACGGCGATGCAATCTGCACCGCCGTTTTATTATGTTTTCTATTATTCTTCTGCAACAGATGTAGCAGAATCGGTCTTTTCCTCGGATTCAGACTCGGGTTCGGTTTCATCCTCGTCCGCTGCCTTATTCTTGCGCTTCTTCTTTCTTTCGCCGTCCTCGTCTTCATCCTCGTCGTAGTCCTCGTCGTCCTCGTCGACAGGTCTGGGCTTAACGGTTACAAAAGTAGATTCAATTCGGTGATCGGCAACCGATTCGACCTTGATAGTCAGGTCGTCAGTCTCAAGATCAAGCTGCGCGCCGTCGTCGGGGATCTCGCCGAGAAGTCCGAAGATATATCCTCCGAAGGTATCGCAATCCTCGGTCTCAAAGGTAACGTCAAGTGTTTCGGCAACCTTTTCAAGGGATGCAGAGCCGAGGATCTTCCATTTGGAATCCTCCTCGCTGAGGCACACGATCTCCTCAACTACAACGTCCTCCTTATCTCCCATATCACCAACCAACAATTCAAGCAGGTCGTGAATGGTGATAACACCGCTGGTTCCGCCGTACTCGTCTACGACGATAGCAAAGTAGTTTCTCGTTTCCTTCATATTGGTAAAGAGAACGTCCGCCTTCATATTTTCGGGCACGAAATAGGGCTTTTCGCTTGCCTTTGCGATCGCCTCCTCAACCGTCTTGCAATCTGCTCTGAAGAACTTTCTGATATTGAGCACGCCTACGATGTCGTCGGGACCCTCTCCGCAGATGGGATAAAGTCCGTGACGGGAGGTAACGATCTTCTCTCTCCACTCTTCAAGAGTGTCCTCACGGTATAGCATATCCACGTCGCGGCGATGCGTGCAAACCTCGGAAATAAGAATATCGTCAAACTCAAAGATATTCTGGATCATCTCGTTCTCCATACTGTCGATCGCGCCCGCCTCGCTGGAGGTGTCCAGCATAATACGGATCTCCTCCTCGCTTGCCGCTTCCTCTTCCTCGTGTGGATTGATACCAAACATACGAAGAATAGCGTTGGTGGTTATAGTAAGAACCCAAACCACGGGAGCAAATATCACCGACATAAATCGAATAAAGCCGGAAAGACCGAGAGAAAGCTTTTCCGCATTCTTCATAGCGATTTTCTTGGGCACGAGCTCTCCGCAAACGATACTGAAGAACGAAAGCAGGAGAGTTATAACGACCACGAACGCCACCTCGGGCACGTCGAATCCTACCTTTGACATAAAGGGCAGGCCGTTGAACCACTCGGTCAAGGGGGTCGCGAAGCTGTCAGCCGCAAATGCAGAGCCTAAAAATCCTGCCAAGGTGATGGCGACCTGAATGGTAGACAAGAATTTAGACGAATCCTTCGTAAGCTTTTGAAGTCTTCTGGCACTCTTTCTGGTCTTTTTGTCGCCCTCTTCAATAATTTTTTCAATTCTTGCCGAATTAATTGACAAAAAAGCCGCTTCGGCGCTTGCAAATATAGCGTTTAACGCAATAAGAACAACCTGTAATAATATAGGCACTATGTATTCTTCCATTGTAATGTCTCCGTTTTCCTTTTTACAATAATATTCAATGATTTTTCAAAAATTTCAAAAACGCAAAAAAGCATAGTCGATCCCGCTCACTCCTATCATTTCAGAGAAAGCGCAAAGCTATGCCGCACGATTTATGAGATATAATGAAAACCACGTACAACAGTTACATTACACATACAAGCAGTGTCCGTACTATCGCCGTCATCCATCGTAAAATACCGTTCCTTTCAAATTTATTTTGTTCATAATACCATAATGTCGCCCAAATGTCAAGTGAAAAGCGGTCTTGTTGACTATTTATTTACAATTTAGATACAAAAAATTCTCTATTTCCAAATTTTTCACAAATATTTCGCCGGATTTTTGGCAAAAATCTCCTTGAAATGAGCAAAATTTTCTTCAATACTATTGACAAGCGCGCGTTTATTTGATACAATAGTTAGGTATAAGGGAGTAATCAGCGCGAAAGCGTGATAAAGTCAACATCACAGGTGAAATTTTTACCGTGGCTTTATTTCAAATGATGAGACTTATCTGCATGGCGGGTAGGTCTTTTTTTCACGAAAAGGACCTCCGCGAAAACAAAAAAAATAAAAAAGGAGTTTTCGACAAACATGAAAGAGTATCTCAGATCCTCTGCCGAGGTTATCGAAGAGGTTGCGTCGTCTCAGGACGGTCTTGCCGCCGCCGAAGCCGCATCAAGACTCGAGAAAAACGGCAAAAACAAGCTTGCTGAGGGCAAGAAGGAATCCCTCATCGTTAAGTTCTTTAAGCAGTTAGCAGAGCCTATGACCATCATCCTTTTGGTGGCAGCAGGCATCTCCGCAGGCGTTGAGGTCTACAACGGCTTGCAGCACGGCTTCGAATTCCCCGCAGACGTAGTTATCATCCTTGCGGTAGTTCTCATCAACGCGATCCTCGGTGTATTCCAGGAGAGCAAGGCAGAAAAGGCGATCGAAGCGCTTCAGGAAATGTCCAAGGCGCAGTCCAAGGTCATTCGTGACGGTAAGCTCATCAGCGTCCCCAGTGAAGACTTGGTAGTTGGTGACATCATCGTTCTTGAAGCAGGCGACGCAGTTCCTGCAGACGCCCGTATCATCGAGTGCGCTTCTATGAAGATAGAGGAAGCGGCGCTTACCGGTGAATCGGTTCCCGTTGACAAGAAGGAAGAGGTTCTCACCGCAGGAGAAAACGGCGACGTTGCTCTCGGTGACCGCAAAAACATGGTGTTTATGGGTTCTACGGTCGTTTACGGACGCGGTAAGGCCGTTGTTACCGGTACCGGAATGAATACCGAAATGGGAAAAATTGCAGATGCTCTTGCGCAGGCAGAAGAGGGAAAGACACCTCTCCAGAT
>JAZSJO010000131.1:0-20608 GCA_045534365.1 Eubacteriales bacterium | reverse complement strand
CTCGTTACGCTTTCGGGGATCGTTATGCTTTCAAGGCTGGTGCAACCATAGAACGCCGCCTCGCCTATGCTCGTAAGCTGGCTGTTTTCGAAGAAAACAACGCTTGCAAGGCTGGTGCAACCATAGAACGCACCATCGCTTATGCTCGTTACGCTTTCGGGGATCGTTATGCTTGTAAGGCTATAGCAATCTAAGAACGAACTATTGCCTATGCTCGTTACGCTTTTGGGGATCGTTATGCTTGTAAGTCCCGTGCAACCCCAGAACGCCCGATTGCCTATGCTCGTAACAGGCAAGCCCTTATATGTAGCAGGAATCACGACTTCGTTGGCTGTTCCCATATAGTCTGTTACGCTATACTCTGTTCCGCTATAGTTGAGCGTGAAAACAAGACCTTCGGTATATTCGGGCTCGTTTTCTTCCTCGGTAGTTTCCTCGGAATCAGCCTCGGTGGACTCGGTTGAGTCGGACTCGGTGGAGTCGGGCTCCGTGGACTCGGTTGAGTCGGGCTCGGTGGATTCGGTTGAGTCGGGCTCGGTGGATTCCGTTGACTCGGGCTCGGTGGATTCGGTTGAGTCAGGCTCGGTGGACTCGGTTGAGTCAGGCTCGGTGGACTCGGTTGACTCAGGCTCAGTGGACTCGGTTGACTCAGGCTCAGTGGACTCGGTTGACTCAGGCTCGGTGGACTCGGTTGAGTCGGGCTCAGTGGATTCGGTTGAGTCGGGCTCGGTGGATTCGGTTGAGTCGGGCTCCGTGGACTCGGTTGACTCAGACTCTGTGGACTCGGTTGAGTCAGGCTCGGTGGACTCGGTTGAGTCAGGCTCCGTGGATTCGGTTGAGTCAGGCTCCGTGGATTCGGTTGAGTCAGGCTCCGTGGATTCGGGCTGTGTAGGGGTTGTAGTGCCGCCACCTGTCGAGCCGCCACCTATTGAACCACCGCCTGTTGAGCCGCCGCTTGTTGAGCCGCCACCTGTTGAGCCGCCACCTGTTGAGCCGCCGCTTGTAGCTTGTGTTTCGGTCTCTGTTTCGGTCTCAGTCACAGTTTCTGTCTCCGTAACGGTTTCAGTCACAGTTTCTGTCTCCGTAACGGTTTCGACCTCGGTTTCCGTGGTTTCTGTGTCGGTCTCTTCCGTTTCCGATATAAATTCCACAGAATCAGTTTCCATAGAGGTATTTTCTGTCGTTTCCGATTCCGAAGTTATAGTCTCCGATATGCTCTCGGTTTCGGTTACTTCCTCACTCTCGGAAGATTCCGTAATTTCGCTCATTTCTTCTTCACTTTCAGTTACCGTTTCGGTAGCTTCGAGCTTACTTGCGGTCTCGACTTTGGTAGTCGTCTCGCTCTCGCTTCCCTGTTCGGTCTGCGTGTTACACGCCGCCAATATCGGCAGACAGAGGCATATCACGAGGATAAGCGCCAGAAGTGACAGTTTGTTGTTTCGTTTCATTTTAAAAATCCTTTCTCCCTTTTCGTGGGCTTAAAAATAAAAAGTGCGCAGCCGAAGCTACGCACGAAAAACGCATCTCCGATTGCTGCGACACAACTTTTCACAAGCATATAGTTAAGCACGCGAAAAAAGAGTATGCATTTTTACCATATTATTATGATAAAAACACGTACTTTATACTATACGCCCAAATATTTAGTTGTGTCGCAGGTTCATTATAGCACCTTTGAATTTTTTTGTCAATGGGATTTCGGATTTTTTGGAAAAATAAGATTTGTGGGAGCAAACAAATGTACTTCTAAATTTTTTGGCTAACAACATAAATCGCCCACACCGCGCGGTGTGGGCAATTTAATTATTTTCGTTCATTTTCTCAATATAAGACTTTAAACTATTCTGTTTCTTCTTTCGCCGCCGATAAACGACTCGATATTGAGAGCTATCTCGTCGCAACAGCGTTTTCTCGCTTCATACGAGCCCCAAGCCATGTGAGGCGTGAGGATAACGTTGTCTTTGCCTGCAATTTTTGCGCAGGGGTGGTCAGTGGGAAACGGCTCGATCGAATAGACGTCGATTCCCGCGCCGCCAAGTCTGTTTTCAAGTATAGCGTCGGCAATCGCTTCCTCGTCGCAGACCGCTCCGCGCGCAACGTTGACGAGTATCGCGTCCTTTTTCATCACAGCTATTCTTTCCCTGCTTATAAGCCCGCGAGTGCCGTCGTTGAGCGGCGTGTGGACGGTTATGATGTCCGACTCTCTGCAAAGCCTGTCGATATCAACGCATTCTTCGTCACTGACCGGAGCGCGCTTATAAACTATGACCTTACAGCCGAGAGCCTTTGCAACTCTGCCGACCTGCTTACCGATATTTCCGTAGCCTACGATGCCCCAGGTCTTGCCGTATATCTCGTGATACACGGGAGTGAGGATATTGGCAGATTTGCCCGCCGAATACGTACCGTCGTAGACCGAGCGATCGTATTCCGTAAGATGCGAGATAAGCGACAGCACCATAGCAAGAGTGACCTGCGCTACGTTCTGCGTGGAATAGCCGACTACGTTGCAGACCGCGATGCCGTTTTCCTTACAGTATTCGGTATCTATATTGTCAAAGCCCGTGGCGGCAACGCAGATAAGCTTAAGATTTTTGCAGGAAGGCAGATTTTGTCTTCCCAGCTTGAGCTTATTCGTAATAATAATATCACTATTCTCGACCCTTGCGGATATCTCGTCCTGCGCGGTGGTCTGATAAACGGTCAGCTCTCCGTATTTTTCAAAAAGAGACAGATCTATGTCCCTGCCTATAGTCAATGCGTCAAGAAAGGTTATCTTCCTACTAATTCCTCTTCCGTTTCCTCGCCGTTTCCCTCTTCCTCGGCAAGAGCCTGATCTATAGCCGCCTCTATCGCTTCCTCTTCCTGCTTGTCACAGCGCTTTTTCTTCCATATCATAAGCGCGGTAACAACCGCCGCAACCGCTGCCGCGACCGCCGCCGCGATAACGACGATCTTCACGATACCGACACTCTTCTTTTCTTCTTCAATTTCGATCTTTTTTGCAAATAACATATTCGTTACCTCCGTATATCGTGTTTTTATCTCAAATTTTAAAACCAAAATAATTCACCGTGTTGTAAAGCGATATCCGCTCTACGATCTCTGCCGCCGCGTCGAGATCGGGATAGAGTCCCTTTTCAACCCAGCCGCCGATAAGATTGCAGAGTATTCTGCGGAAATATTCGTGTCTCGGGTAAGACGTAAAGCTTCTCGAATCGGTTAGCATTCCGAGAAAATTACCAAGACTTGCGAGATTTGCAAGGCTCTTCATCTGCGCTTCCATTCCGTCAATATTGTCGTTAAACCACCAGCCGCTTCCCAGCACGAGAGTGGGAGTATAGCTTCCGTCTCCGCGGCAGAAGCTTCCGCAAAGAGTTCCCACCGCCGCGTTATCCGAGGGGTTTATGGGATAAATAACGGTTTTTGGCAATGCGTTGCACTCCTGCAGATAGTTGAAGAGCGCCGCCATATCGGCAATACAGTTTCTTCCGTGAATGGTATCGTAGCCCGAATCCGCTCCGAGGCGGTCAAACATAGTCTTATTCGGATTGCGAAGCACTCCGTAATGAAGCTGAAGCACCCAGCCTCTCCTTACGTATTCAAGACCGAAAAATCGCATCATCTGCGTTTTCCAGAGCGCAAGATCATCCTCGCTTATATCCGCGCCGTCACTCGCCAGAGCTTTTTTGAATATCTCGTTTGCGTGATATTTGTCGGGCTTGGCAAACGGCACGTAATTATCCATTCCGTGATCGGCGGTCTTGCATCCAAGAGAGTCAAATCGGTCAAGAGAGACCTTCATCGCTTCACAAAGGCTATCGTGATCGGTGATATTCACACCCGTGCTCTCACCAAGCGTTTTGATATACGCCGCAATTCCCCGTCTCTCAATATTGAGAGCCTTGTCGGGACGGAACGCGGGCAGGACCTGCACCTCATAGCCCGATTCCCTGATCTCCTTGTGATAACGCAGGTCGTCTGCGGGATCGTCGGTGGTGCAAAGGAGCTTGACGTTCGAATTTACGATGTATTCACGCGCGCCAAGCCCGTCCCGCATAAGCTTCTCGGCGGTAAGCGCCCATATTCTCTCGCAATTTTCGAGATTAATAATAAGGTCGCAATCGAAATATCTGCGAAGCTCAAGGTGACTCCAATGATAGATAGGATTTCCTATCATCAGGGGCATAATTCGGCAATATTCGCGGAATTTTTCAAAATCCGAGCCTTCGCCCGTTATATACCTCTCGTCAACGCCGCAGGAGCGCATCGCGCGCCATTTGTAATGGTCGGCGTAGAGCCAAAGCTCCGTAATATTTGAAAATTTCTTGTTTTCGGCTATCTCGCGAGGCGAGAGATGACAATGATAGTCAACTATCGGCAGCTTTTCGGCATACCCGTGATAAAGTCTTCGCGCCGCCTCGGTTTCAAGCAGAAAATCTTCGTCCATAAATTGTTTCATAAAATGCCCTCTTTATAACAATAATTATGCTATTATATTATAACATAAAATCCCCCATTTTTCAAGGGGATTTAAACAAATTATAAAAATGCAGATTTAAACAAATTATAAAAATGCATAATTTCATTAGTCGAAAGTTTTTGTCCGAGTTTTTCTCTCTTTCTGTGCCTCTTTTCTACGAGCCAACTCCTTCTCTCTCTGAAGAACGTTCTTGAGAGCCGTGGTGGACTCAAGGTTAAGAAGCTGACGGTCATAGACGTTGATTCGATTGGCGGTCTTGTTCGCCTCAAACTGAAGCTCCTTTATCCGCGCGGTATCTCTCTTGCCCTTTGCGAAGGAGAGTTCTTTAATTTCCGCTTTAAGTTTGGAGAGCTTCTCATACTCCGATTCGATGAGGTCAATTTTTTCTTTATACTGTGCAAGCTTATTCCTCTCGATGTCGTTCTGTGCCGTGGTCTCAAGAGCATTGGCGAGAAGGGAACGAGTGGAGACGGAGGAGGAATCATCATCGATGGAGTAGAGAATATCTCCCTCTGCCTTGTCGAATGTTCCAATGTTGTCCGTTGCCGATTTGATTACTGTAGGTTCAAAAACTACTATTTCATTCGAAGATCCATAATCAACGATTACGCCATCAAAGCCTGCACTTTTTACATGAGATGTAAATTGAGAAACGAAAGAATATCTTGGTTTGATTATCCCTCCGCTCTCAGAGAAATTTGACTCAGACATATCAAGAGCATCAGCAAGTTCTGCAATACTTTGATAATTTGATAATACTAACGGATTTTTTAACGCAAGATAGCAAGGCATTAATTCGCCATACTGCTCTGATTGTTTGCGATAAGACGAAAAATAAAAGCCCTTTCCATACACTCCGTCATCCGTATTACTTCCGATTTTTGACTTGTCAAATTCTGTGAATTTCTCTCGCGTCCCATGATAAAACACCTTCGGCGTTCCGTCTTCATTAAGTACATACTTGCTAACTTCGGGGGCGGGAGAAAAATCTTTATCAAAAGTCTTGACAAGACTATACAAATCTGATATACTTATAGCGTCAACACTTGAGGCGTATTTTCCTCGGTACGCAGTTTTTAACTGAGAGTACTGAGCACGTGACAGTGTTGACATTTTTATTCTTTGAATATTGTATGCGCGTTCACTTGTACCCGCATTGTATTCCTCAACTGCTAATTTTGCAAGAAAAGGGGCTCCTTGATATTCGACGACTGCATACAGATAATGCATAAATTGAGATGAGCCTTTTTTATTTCCCTTGTTTTTATCAACAATAGCAGTATCAAGGTAAATAGCCTTTTCAATTATTTTATCGATATGTGTCAGTAAGCGTTCAATGTAAAGCCTGTCCTTATTTGCATAATGCAAACTGTCTTGAATCAAATCGTCTGTTATCTGAATTTTCCAAAGCGTGTCGGAATTTTTAACATATCGATTTTTTGAATTGATATTGACGCCTTGAGGGATATCGATCGTTTCTGCCGGAGACTTAATATCGTGTGCCCTCCACTCACCAAACCAAGCCCTGAAGAACGGAGACTTAACACCAATATCTTTATAGAACTTGTAAGCCCACTTTTGGGCTTTTTTTATGTCCTCGGGCGAAAATGCATTGATACTTTTTCGTCCGATAGAGCGAAGCGTATTAATGTCATCTAATGTTATCGGCTTCTCCCACTCTTCAAGTTGCTTAGATATTGCTGTTCTTGCATGTTCTTTTATATTGATGTTTTCCGCAACAAAAGTGTCCTTCAACATTGAATAATTCTTACCGGCGTCCTCAAGAGCATCCGTCCACAAGTCGTAGAGCTTCTGAAGGCTATCGGTCATCTCGGCAACCATTTTGCCTTCCTTGAAAGCAAAAAACATTTTTTCAAAAAACTATATACAAAACTCAAAAAATATGTTAAAATATAAAATGTATTAATATGACTTGAGGTTTTATATGTTTAAATGCGACTATCACACGCACACGTATTTCTCCTTTGACGGCGCGAAGGAATCGACGCCCGACAGCCTTTGTCAGGCGGCTATAGTTAACGGCGTTACCGATCTCGCCATTACCGACCACTTTGAATGCAATTGGCGCGCCGAGGCGGCATACCCTCCCTATCAGGCGGACAGGGCTTACGAGGAGATAATGGCGGCAAAGGAAAAATACAAGGGAAAGCTTAATCTCACTTACGGAATTGAGATAGGACAGGCAAATCAATATCCCGAGGAAGCAAAGGCTCTGCTTGATTCTCACAAGTACGAATTCGTTATCTGCTCGATACACAACTTAAAGGGCGCGCCCGACTTTTATTATTGGGATTTCGGCGCGGTATTCCGCGATATGCAGCCCGCGTATATCGGTCACTGCTTTGAAAGATACGTTGACGAGCTTTGTGAGATCGTCGACACCCTTGACAAGATAGACACTGTGGCGCATCTGACTTATATCTATCGCTACTGCGCTCTTTCGGGAAATCACTACGATTTCACGAAGCACGCAGACCACGCCGAAAAGCTTTTCAGTAAAATGATCGCGAAGGACATCGCCCTTGAGGTCAACGTTTCGACTCTCTGGAAGGGCTTGGGATTCGCGATGCCCGACCGCGAATTTTTGTCACTTTATAAAGAATGCGGCGGCAGGCTCATCACGGTCGGCACGGACTCTCACTCCCCCGAGCATATCGGAGAGTGTGTTGAGGAAGGATTTGAAATAATTAAATCCGTCGGTCTTCGCGACATCGTAGTCGTACGAAACGGCAAAAAAGAAACAGTTAAAATTTGATTTTGGACGGTTAGCAGTTTGAAAACAAGTTTTCAAACTCGCCTTTTGTGCCTCCTTTGGCGCAAAACGCTCCGGTTATTCAGAAAGGAAGGTCATATTTATGGATCTTACGAATTTCAGTCTTATATACCCATCGGCTGAGGCAAAGCAGGATTTTTACGCAGGCAAAAACAAGCCCGACATTGATATGTACACGCTTGAAGAGCTTGGAATGCTTGAGATCCTTGACCTTAAGAGCTCGGATCTGTCGGATTATTTCACTACCTCGCCCGAGGTCATGAAATACCGAAACGAGGTTTTCGCCGATATGATAAACTGCTCGGCTCTCTCCGAAACGCTAGGCAAGCTTATGCCCGTTTTGAACGATATTACCGAGCTTCGCCGTCTTGAAGCAGACAGTGGTGGCGACGACGATTATCTTTCGGGTATTACGGAGATAGAGCTGTATATCTCCTGCATAGAGATCTTATACGGCGGATTGTCGGAAGCCAAAGGCGAAATAAAGAGCCGCGCGTTCAAGGCTCTTTGCGAAAGGATATCTGAGCTTGCGGAATCCGACTATTATAAGGAGCTTAACGAAAAGCTCGGTGAGCTTACCAAGCGTGTGCGCGAGATAAAAAGCGTTACCGTGGGAGTCAATCTCGACGCCCAGCTCCGTCCTACCTATTCGGGAGTTTTGTCGATAAATCCCGAGCCCTTCAAATCGGGCGACGCGCTTGAAAAGATACTCCGACTTAATTTCAAGGACGACGAGTACACCTGCATCGCAAATCTCGTTCCATTCTCAAAAAAGCAATCAGACAATCAAAGAACGGCGCTTTCTATAGCCTTCAATTCGGCAATAAACGACGTTTATCGCTCGTCGCTGAAATCCTGGAAAAAGATAGTACAGACCTACGTGCTTGAAAACACCGATTTCCTTATCGGACTTATGCCCGAGATAGAATTCTTGGTCAAGGGCGCGGAAATGCAGAAAAAGCTGCTTCAAAAGGGTTGTCTTCTCTCCGAGCCCGAGATAGCGCCTATGGACGAGCGTATATTCGACGCGGACGAGCTGTATAATCCCGCGGTCGCGCTCAAGCTTCCCGAGGGCGAGGAGATAGTCCCCAACGACGTAAGATTTAACGAAAACGACGCGACGATATACGTTCTGACGGGCCCTAACCGCGGAGGTAAATCGGTTATCACCTGCGCGCTCGGTCTTGGCGCCGCTATGATGCAGCTTGGAATGTACGTTCCCGCAAAAAAGGCGAAAATAAGCCCAGTCGACGCCATATTCACTCACTTCCCCACGGGCGCTGACGACACCATCGACAAGGGACGCTTGGGCGAGGAATGCGCCCGTCTCGGAGAGATATTCGATTGCGTGACAAAGCACAGTCTCGTCCTCCTTGACGAATCCTTCTCCTCAACCGGCTCGTACGAAGGCTCGTATATCGCAAGCGAGGTGCTTTCGGGTATTTCGATGGTAGGTTGCCGTTGTCTCTTCTCAACTCACCTTCACGAGCTTGCCTCGGAGATAGACCGAATAAACTCCGAGTCTATGGCAAACGGCGGCGTTAAAATAGACACGCTCGTCGCGGGGATCGAAGAAGGCAAGCGTTCCTTCAAGATATACCGCGCAAAGCCCGACGGAAAGAGCTACGCCCGCGATATTGCCGAGCGATACGGCTTGACTTACGAAAATATACTTAAAAAGATAGGCAAATAAAAATATCCCGACAGATACGAACGTCTGTCGGGATATTTTTATTCGTTTTTGCTGCGAACGGATTTGTCAATAACCGATGCTATGGGATAATATATCGGTATCGTCAGATAGATTATCCATAGCGGGTGCCAGATGCCGTAAAGCATACCGAAAAGCAAGAATATAAACGTAACGAATACGGGATAGTTAAAGCACGAAACGCTCTTTTTGCGGATACAGTCGGTAATCGAATAATATACGGGAATAAGAACGAATACAGTCCATCCAATCTCCCATCCACCGTCTACAAAAAATCCTAAAAGCAGATATGCAACGGTGGCAATAATAGCAAAAGGCACACTATTCCATATATACGCCGCCTTAGAGGTTTGCTTCAGCTTTTCATCGTCGTCTTCGTCGTCAAAGTCGTCATTTACAGACGCGTCTTTCAGCTCTTCATCATATTTTACGACCTTGCTCTCGGGCGCAATCGGGGTATTTATTAAGCTATCTATAGTAACGTTGAAAAATCTTGCAATAGCCATAAGATTTTCGGTGTCGGGATATGCCTCGTTCCTCTCCCATTTAGATACCGCCTGTCTTGATACGCCGAGGCTCTCGGCAAATTCATCCTGAGAGATCCCCTTTTGCTTTCGCAGAGTATAGAGATTATCTCCAAAATAGCTTTGTGTCATAATAAAAGTCCTTTCTGTCGGAGTTGTTGAACTCATTATAAAACAAAAGCCGACCTTTGTCGATAAAATCGGCTTTACATCTTCGCAACCTCAGGTTGCGTTTTTATCAAAGCTCCGTCGGAGACTTGAAGCTTTCGGAATCTGAGCAATAGCTTTCGTAGCTCTGCATGATTATATCAACTATTTCATCGGGAGTTCGGCTCGTTGTGTCAACGATAAGATCGAAATTATTGTGATCAAAATAATCTACGCCGTATATCTGAATAAAGCGCTCCCTTTCCACGTTTCCTCTCTTGAGAAGTCCTTGACAGGCATCCTCAACGCTATCGTAATGCTCCTCCGCGCCGCGCTGATTTTTCATAACGCGATTTGCCGCCTCCATAGGATCGATCGTCAGGAATATCTTAAAGGTATCCTTCGCAAAATGCCAAGCCATTCTCGAATCGAAGATAAGCTTTTCGTCCTTTTTCTCTATCGAAAGTCTTGTAACCGTTCCGTCTATCTCTTTATCGAGGGCGGGATCCTTTTTAAGTCTTTCGTTAAGCTCCAGCGTGGTTATTCCGAGACTGCGGGCAAATTCGCGGTTTATCGTACCCGTGCTGAATATCTCAAATCCGTATTTTTCCTTCAGAATGTTGCAAACGGTGGATTTTCCGCTTCCAAGCTTTCCTGTGATAGATATCAACATGTTTTATTCTTCCTTCTCTATAAAATTAAAATAAAAAACCGACTCTTCCATACTACTGTCCAAACGGACCGATCGTACAGCGGAAAAGTCGGTTTATATATCCTTGATTATTCTGCCGCGACGAGAACGATAGTGAATTTACCGCCGTCTTCAATCAAATATTCACTCATATTGCCGTCGATAAAATGCTTGTTCTGAAGGCTCGGGCTTGCAAGAATGGACTGAACGTCAAGCTCGGTCCCCTCCATAAATGCCCAATACTCACCCTTTCTTGCGGTAGCCTTATACTTACCGATCTGAACGAGCATATTGTTCTGGTCGACCTTGAAAGTAGCGTCTTCCTCAATAACGATATAATCACTGATTATGTTAAGGATCGTAGGCTCCTCGTGTCCCTTATAATTGTAATCAACCGCATCGAATATCGTTCTTCCCGTCGAATCCTTTATCTGGAAAGATACGGTCATATCGTAAAAATCTCTTTCGGGAAGCTCGATTTTACTGTAATCCTCTTCGCCGCAAGCTATAAAGGCACAACAAAGTGTTGCCAAGATCAAAATCACGGAAATAAGCTTTATTGCTTTCATTTCAATTCATCCTCCGAAATGCTTTTGCATAATAAACTATAATAAATTATACTACACATTCATTTTTTTGTCAATAGTTATTTTTGTAAACAAATTCAAAATAAGATCAAATTTTCAAAAGCACCGCAAGATTGAGTGCAAGCACGTAAACAAGCCAAAGCGAATACGCCGCGCATATCAAAGATGAAAAGCACGATACCCGTTTCCATAAAAGCGAGCAAAGGCAAGCGCAGACTGCCGCGGCAAGAGATACCGAAAAAGACAGAAACAGTCTCTCGGAAACGAAAAACAAGGGATACCATATAAGAGACAAAAAGACCAGCGAGATAAAAAACAGTCCTCCCTGATAAGCTCGTATCTCTTGTTCTCCCCTTGCCCGACAAAGCTTTACTTCACTTAAGACTATCCCCGAGGCAAAGCCCGCAATAAAACACCACGCGGTCGATAAAAGATTGAATATCCACAAGGGCGGGATCACTCCACCCGAATCAAGCTTATGTATCATATCGTACGGGTTTTCCGATATCACTCGCGCCAAAATGCACAGCACGGCGTATATTATCCCGAATATCAATGCCGTTTTGTCAGAAAAAACGCTTTTGAAATATCCTTTCCTCATCTTGCCTCCCAAAAAATATACTTTGATGAAAAAGTCACCAAAGTATATGCAAAAACAATTAAATTTATGAATCGCTCCCGACTGCGAACCACCCGTCCTCGACCCGCTCTCCGCCGTCGTCGTCAGCGCCAATACGATAAGTCACCTTTTGCACGGTATCGGGAATATCGAAGCTCGCCTTTTTTCCGTAATCGGTCAGCGCGTATATCTCGGACATTACGTCGTCCCATATATAAACCGACATATTTCCGCCGATATCGTCGAGCGGCTTGGGGTAATCGTACCCGTACCACACCCCCGCCAGGAGCTCGGGAGTAAAGCCGATGAAGTATCGGTCGCAATTTCTTTGCGTAGTTCCCGTCTTTCCCGCCACCTCAACGCTTCTGTCAAGGGTTATCTTCCCTCGCGCCGTTCCCGTGTCGACTACCGTCTGCAAAAGCTTCGTGCATATAGCCGCGCTCTCTCTTTTTATCACCGCCTCCTGCTCCGCCGTGTTATCAAGTATCACTACCCCATTCCCATCGGTGACCTTGAAATAAGAGCGTGGCTTGCTTACGATACCGTCGGCAAATACCGTGTAGGCAGCGGTCAGCTCGCGAAGCGTGACTCCGTTTGAATTCTGACCGAGAGCCAACGCGGCAGAGCCTCTGTCTTTTTGGGGATCTATACTCTTCATATTGAGCTTTTCTCTCAAAAATCCGATCACGCCGTCGGCTCCAAGCTCTTCAAAGAGTCTTACCGCAACGGTATTGAGTGAATTTTCCACCGCGTATTTAACCGTAACCTCCCCCTCGTATTTTCCGTTCGCGTTCGCTGGCCACGGTCGTCCCTCTATCTCTTGAAGCGGTGAATCATCAACTATCGTTGACCAATCGACAAGTCCCTCGTCGATAGCTCTCGCGTAGATAGACAGCGGCTTTATCGTTGAGCCCGGAGGACGCTTCGTGTCGGTGGCAAAATTCTGTATTCTGTTCCCCGTCTTCTCACCCACGGCTCCCGCCACTCCCAAAATATCTCCCGTATACTGATCGATTATAATCATTGACGATTGCGGCGTATCTCCGTTTCCATCCTCGGGAAAATTATAAATGTCGGAATAGTATCCGTCAAGTATATTCTGTATATCGGGATCTTCGGCTATATATATCTTATATCCTCCCCGATACAGAAGCAAGGAGGCGTATTCTCTTGAAACTCCGTATTTTTTGCTCATATCGCCTATCACGTCCGCCGTTACCATATCTATATACCACGAGTTGATGCCCTTGTCCTCTTTTTTCGATAGATCAAGCTCTATCGGCTCGGATAAGGCTTGAGAATATTCATTCTCCGAAATATAACCCTCGTCAAGCATACAGCGAAGGATAATATCGCGCCTTTTAATATTGTTTTCGGGATGTTTTACGGGATCGTACCTTGAAGGATTATTGGTAATAGCGGCTATGACGGCGCACTCCGAAAGAGTCAGCTCACTCACCGATTTCGAGTAAAAAAAGTCTGCCGCCGCGCCTACTCCTCTGCAACCGTTTGAGAGATTTATTACGTTGAGATATATCTCAAGTATCTCGCTCTTATCGTATTTTTTCTCAAGATCCAGAGCCGAAAAGCCCTCGGTAAGCTTTCTTTTGATACTGAATTCGTCATTGCCCGTAAGATTTTTCACGAGCTGTTGAGTTATAGTCGAGCCACCGAAGCTTCCCTTCCCGAAAATATAGCTCATTACCGCCTTTCCGCTTCGAATCACGTCTATTCCCTCGTGATCCCAAAAACGCTTGTCCTCAACAGATACGAACGCATTGACAAGATCGTCGGGCATATCTCCGACGGAAACGTATCTGTATTTTACTCCGCTTTCAAGCCTTGCGTCCTCCAAAAGCCTTGCCTCTCCAAGCCTTTCGTATCTGTCGTCAAAATCATAATAATAAAACCTCGTCTCTCCGTCACCGTGATCGATCTTCAAAAGCTCCTCCGACAGATTTGATCCCGCATACCGCGAAAGATACATCGCGCCGCAGATGACGCCAAAGCTTGCAAGCGCAAGGATCACGATAATAAGTATCAACACGCATTTTATAAAGCCTTTCATCCTTCCCTCCCGTTTTTCAATATTTCTTTAATTATTTTTCCTCAAAAACAGAATATATTGCAAAACGGTGGTAATGATATTATTTGTAATATTTAAAATTCAAGATAAAGTGAGGAATATTTGTATGAAGATGGTTAAAACGATCTCTGCGTTGACTCTGTTGGCTCTTACGGCTATCAATATTTACGCTGCCGCAAAAGCAAAAAGAGCTTGTGATGACAGCGCTTCAAGATTCGAGGAGCTAAAGGGACGCTTATTCGACGCAAGGGTAACTGTAAACGCTCTTTGCGAGCAGATACGTGAGCATCGCGACCAGCTTTCCGAGGTCATCGATATTTCAAAAGCGCGCACCGCCGAAAAGCTGATAGAAGAAGCGGAATACGTATAAAGCTCGGCGATATACGTCGCCGAGCTTTTGGTTTTTTATTTTCCGATAACAAGCATCGTCTTATTCAAAAGCTTTGCCATATCCCCGCGTGTTACCGTATTACCCGCGCCCGTTATCATGTCGGGAGCCTCGAGAATACCGAGCGCAAACAGAGATTCTATTCCCTTTGCTGACCACGAAGGGATACTGTCTGCGTCTGCGAAAACGGGAGTCACCTCAGCTTCGGCGTAGCCGATCATATTACTGATGATAACAGCCGCCTCAGAAAGCTTTATGCTCTCGTCGGGAGCAAAGCAGATATTTCCGTCAGATCGGTTACCGCTGATATATTTCTTTGAATACGCAAGCGCAATATAACCCTTCATCTCGGGACTTATATCGCCGTCATCATAAAATCCCGTATCTTCCACGTCGGGAACGTTCCTGATCCCTATCGCGTTCATCGCACTCACGACGAACTCGGCGCGGCTCACCTCTCTGTCGGCTTCAAAATAATAATAGTTGCCCACTTGTATTCCGTTCATAACGCCGCATTC
Organism: Eubacteriales bacterium; assembly: GCA_045534365.1. Classification (GTDB taxonomy): domain Bacteria; phylum Bacillota; class Clostridia; order Oscillospirales; family CAG-272; genus SVTX01. The sequence continues at coordinate 6,060 of JAZSJO010000131.1, read as the reverse complement.
GGTCATAGCGATAGCGTGGGAATGCAGAGCATCGTCCAGAAGGTCGCTATACACCGTTGAGGTTCCCGGAGTCGAGACGGTCACCGACACCTCCGCGGATGCGCTGTAATTTCCGTATTTATCAACCGCCACGTAACAAAAGCTGTCCTCACCCGTATAATCGTCGTCGGGAGTATAGGTATATATTCCGAGCATTTCATCGTCGAGCGTAAGTCTGCCGTTTACGGGATATTTCACTATCTCGTATCTCAGCTCATCTCCCTCGGGATCATACGCAGACAACACGCCTCTTATCTTTATTCCGCGATATGTCTCGGCATTAAGAGACGCATAGGACGCAAGACTCAGAGTAGGCGAATAGTTCAATCCGTCGATCATATAGATATTGCAGGTCATCTCATACGCGCTTCCGTTGACGGTAAAATCAAAGCTCGTTGAATTTCCCGTTCCCGCGCTCGCCTCCTCGTAAGTAAGAAGCGGCAGATCCGCGGCGCTTATCCTCTGACCCGCCGACACACCCTCGCTACCCAAATAAAGCGAGCCGCAAACGGCATCCGGCAATCTCGTGACAGATATCGAGTCTATACCCGACAGATTCATAGCGCAGGCAAATCTCTCTGCGGAAAAATAAAGCGCGTTGCCCTTGATCCCCGCGATCGCCATATCGTTTTTCGCGGCGATCACGTCAAGTCCCGCCGAAACGGGGACGCTCTCACTCTCTTCCGTCAAAGATGCGTTATTTGACATAAGCACTTCTATGGCGGAATTATTCTCCGACGCAAATACCGCCACCGTAAAAACGCAGACCGATATGCAGACCGCAAGGCATAATATTATCTTCCCTTTGACACCCTTCATAAAAACCTCCAAAACTTTTTTCTGTATAATTATATTTCTTATTCGGGAAATATATTACTGTCCTAATTGTTTTAACAGTTGTAACAATTAATTCTTATATTTCTGCGATAAAAGTGATATAATAAAGGAGAAAACTTATCTTGGAGACAGCTATGATATTTAAAATAGAAAAGGAAAACGACGGCAGAGAGATACTCTCCTTTCTCAAATCGACCTTAAAGATTTCCGCGTCGGCTCTCTCGGCACTGAAGCGAGACGAGAAAGGAATTCTCGTAAACGGCAAGCACGCGACTGTGAGATACGTGCTTCGGGAAAACGATATCCTCTCTATCAACGAATGCGATTCCGAAGAGGACGTTAACGAGGCGGTAATCCCCGTAGATATTCCCTTGAATATCGTTTTCGAAAACGACGATATTATAATCGCGGACAAGCCCGCGTATATGCCGACGCATCCTTCGCACAATCACACGGACGATACTCTCGCGAACGCAATAGCCTATAAATTCAAGCAGGAAGACAAGCCCTTCGTCTTCAGACCTATAGGCAGACTCGACCGAAACACCAGCGGTCTTTCGCTCATAGCGAAAAATTCCATATCGGCGTCCTATCTTTATTATGCAAGACGAAAGGACTTAATACGCAAGAAATATATAGCTATTCTTTGCGGAAGACTTGAACTCGACGGAACTTTTCACACGATCGACACCTATATGAAGCGTCAGGAGGACAGCGTTATAGTCCGTTGCGTAAGCGGTGCCGACGAGGAAGGATCGTTCAGGGCTATCACTCATTACAGAGTTTTGTTTTCAAGCGATAAGATAAGCGTGGTAGAAGCAATACCCGAAACGGGGCGAACGCATCAGTTAAGAGTGCATTTCGCGCATATAGGTCACGCGATTCTTGGCGACGATATATACGGCGAGGAAAGCGAGGAGATATCAAGACACGCGCTTCACGCGGCATATCTCTCGACACCTCTGCCATACACGACCGTGCAAACCGAATTCACCTCTCCTCCGCCCGAGGATATGCAAAAGGCGTTCAAATCTATCTGTAGTGCCTCGCTTGATGATATTTACATAAAAGAATTCAAATGAAAGGATACTTTTTTGAAGATCAAGCCGAAATCAACCGACAGATACGAAAAAACACCGATCTTCTGCAAGATATCGTTGATGCTTGCGGGAATATGCTCGATCATTTATATCGCTTCGTTAATAAGCGAACGCTTCGCAGATCTCTTTAACTTTTATATTGCCTCATTTTTCAGAGCTGCTCTCTCAAGGCTTACCTACGTATTGCCTTTTTCATTAGCCGAAACGCTCATAATAACGTCTCCGATAACTTTAGCACTTCTTATAAGATATATACTGAAATACGGATGCGAAACACCGAGAGCAACGAGAGTCTCTTTCCTCTGTATATTATCCGCCGCGTCTCTCTTCTTTTCCGCATTCGTTCTGACGATCGCAACGGGATATCAAGGCTCTTCTCTTGACAAAAGGCTCGGACTTGAGGTTAAAAGCGTTTCCGCGCAAGATCTGTACGTTACCTCGGAATACCTTGTCGACAAGATCGACTCTCTTTCGGATAACGTAGTCTATTCATCCGACGGCTCCTCCGAAATGCCCTGCGATATGAAAGAAATGAACGCAGAGCTTATAAAATCATTCGATCGACTTGCCAAAGACGAGCAATTTATAAGAAATCACAAAAGCAGACTAAAGCCAATAGCTATGAGCGAGGCTCTTTCTTACGCTCACGTTACGGGAGTTTACACCTTCTTTACGGGAGAAGCTAATATAAACGTGAATTTTCCGGATTACACGATACCTTTCACCGCCGCGCACGAGCTTGCGCACCAAAGAGGCATCTCGCGAGAAGACGAAGCAAATATGATAGCCTTTCTCGTATGCATTGGATCAGATGATGAATATATCAGATACAGCGGGTATCTTAATATGTACGAATACGTGTCGGCGGCTCTTCATTCGGCAGACGCAGAGCTTTTAAAAAGCATCGATGCAAGACTCTTGCCGCAAGTCAAGAGCGAGCTTATCTCTTACGGAGCTTTTTTCGAAAAATATGAAAATTCGACCGCGAGCAAAATAACGGGAACGGTCAACGACTCGTATCTGAAAACGCAAGGAACGACGGGCTCAAAAAGCTACGGACTCGTCGTCGACCTTGCGGTAGCTTATTTCAAAAGCCGCGGCTGATGGATCGAGCTTTTAATTGAATATGTCAAAAAATCACCCTACGGAATATACTGTCCGTAGGGTGATAATTTTTTGAATATTCATTCAACTTTATGTCGTAGTAAATCGACATATTAGTACGACGACATTATTTTTAAACGAATTTCGTTTTTTATTCTTTTTTTATTAATTTTTTATGATTTTGTTTTCTTTTTATTCAATAAATTGGGACATATAGCCGCATTTAGAACAAAAGTTTCTGTCGCTCATTCAAAAATTAGTCGTTTGCATCGGTAAAACAAATTGGAAAAAATATGGTAAAAATAATTGTAAACAAATTATTAATTATGCATAAAATCTCTTTACTTTTATGTATGTTTATGATATAATTATAACATCACACACGTGAGACTAAAAAACGACAAGCTTCGATCTTCCCCACCGTAAAACCACAAAACAAAGCGGCGACTTTTGATCGAATAATTCGTTTTAACATAAAATTCGACCTTGCTCGGCAAGCGGTAAAACACGGAGGGTATTATGGAACAGATCATCATTAACGGTGGACATCAACTTTACGGCAGCGTTTCTATAGGCGGTATGAAAAATGCGGCACTTCCCGTTATCTGTGCATGCGTTCTCAACGAGGAGACCTGCGTGATCGATAATATTCCCCCCGTAAGCGATATCGAGATACTTCTCGACATCCTCGCTTCCATGGGCGCAAACGTTAACAGACTTACGAAGAACTCGGTGGAGATAAACTGCAAAAACTTAGTTCCCTGCACCTCCACGAACGAGATGGCTTCAAAGCTTCGCGGCTCGTCCTATCTTCTCGGCGCAGAGTTCGGTCGCTTTGGCAGATCCAGCGTTCCCCATCCGGGCGGATGCACCATAGGCGCTCGCCCCCTCGATCTTCACATGAAGGCTTTCGAGGCGCTTGGAGCTAACTGTCACCACAAGAACGGTCGCCTTGAGGTCGAGTCTGAAAACGGCGTCGTAGGAAACACCATATATTTCGATAAGGTTTCCGTAGGCGCTACTGCCAACACAATTCTCGCTTCCGTTCTCGCTGAAGGCACCACCGTTATAGACAACGCGGCTCGCGAGCCTCACATTGTCGACCTTGCAGTATTCCTCAACGCTTGCGGCGCGAACATCACGGGAGCAGGCACCTCGGTCATCAAGATCAAGGGCGTTGAAAAGCTTCACGGTTGCCGTTACTCTATCATCCCCGATATGATCGAGGCAGGTACGTTTATGGCGGCTGTTGCTGCCACGGGCGGAAGAGTTACGGTAAGAAACGTTATCCCCAAGCACCTTGAGGCAATATCCGCCAAGCTTGAGGAAGCAGGCGTAACAGTTATCACAGACGACGATTCTATCACCGTTGAGAGCAACGGCAAGCTCAAGGGCATCAGCATCAACACTCAGCCCTACCCCGGATTCGCTACGGATATGCAACCTCAGTTCGCGGCAATGCTTTGCTTCGCAGAAGGCACCTCTGATATAGTAGAAAACATCTTCAACAACAGATTCCAGTTTATGGATGAGCTCTCCAAGATGGGCGCGGAAATCAAGGTCGATTCCAATCACGCGGTCATTCGCGGCGGCGCGGCTCTTTCGGGCGCTCCCCTCTACTGTCACGATCTCAGAGCAGGCGCGGCTATGGTAATAGCTGCTCTCGCTACGAACGACACCTCTGTTCTTGAGGGCATCGACAAGATCGAGCGCGGATATTACAATATAGTCGGTAAGCTTTCCGAGCTTGGCGCAGACATCCAAAAAAAAGTAACGGTTTCGGACGAGCAAATACATACCGCTAAATTCTGATATAGTCCTTCTAAATTCTCCTTTATAAATATTCCCTGTTGAAAAACAGCCACCGCGCTCGCGCGGTGGCTGTTTTTCGTTATTACAGAAGAATGCAGATGAGTCCTCCGCTCCCTTCGTTTATTATTCTTTCAAGGGTTTCGGAAAGCTTCACTCTTGACGCCTCGGGCATGTGCTCAAGCTTTGAATGCAAACCCTCGTTTACAAGCTCGTAAAGACTCTTGCCAAACATATTCGAGCACCATATCCTTTGAGGATCCTCCTCGAATTCGTTGAGCATATATTTCACAAGATCCTCCGATTGCTGCTCCGTCCCAACGATGGGGTTTATCTCGGTCTCGATATTCGCTCTTATCATATGAATAGATTGAGCGGAGGCTCTGAGTCTGACACCGTAACCGCCCGCCTGCTTTACTATCTCAGGCTCGGCAAGATGAAGCTCGCTCACGTCGGGCATAACTATTCCGTAGCCTCTCTCCTCGGCTTCGTCAAGCGCCGCTTCGACCTTGTCGTAACGAGCCTTCATTCCCGACAGCTCCTTGAGTAAGCTTATAAGCTCCTCTTCCCCGTTTATCCTGAATCCCGTCAGCTCGCTGATGACGTCGTAGTAAAGTCCGTCTTTCATCGTAGCGGATATTTTCGCTGTTCCCGTGCCAAGATCGATATCGTCTACCGACACCTGCTTTATGTACTCGTTTTCGGCAAGAGAAGAGAACGCCTCCTTGATATCCCCTGCCTTCCTTACCTTGTCTGCGCACTCCCTGACACTTTCAAGTACCTTTGTTTTTATTTCATGGCCGTCGTCAAGCGCTTCCGTCCACTCAGGGAGAGAAACTCTTATCTCGGTAACGGGAAATTCGTGAAGCACAAGCTCCAAAATATGCTTTATATCCTCGGCGTCAAGGTCTATACACGAGACCAGAGCAACGGGGACGTCGTACTTCGCCTCAAGCTCGTAAGCCAGGGCGATAGCTGCGTCGCTTTCGGGATGGGCGGAATTAAGTATCATTGCGAAGGGCTTACCCAACGCCTTAAGCTCAGCGACTATCCTCTCCTCCGCCTCGACGTAGCTCGCGCGGGAAATATCTCCGATGCTTCCGTCGGTGGTAATAAGCATACCGATAGTCGAATGCTCGTTTATGACCTTATGCGTTCCCATCTCCGCCGC
>JAZSJO010000138.1:0-5634 GCA_045534365.1 Eubacteriales bacterium | reverse complement strand
AAACAACGCCTTTTCCACATACACTGCACTTTGCCATGATTTTACCTCCTTGCAAACACTTGCATCTATAATCAAGATTTTTTATACATTATGCAACTTCGATATTATAACACACTTTTTCGAAAAATGCAATAGTTTTTTGAAAAATATTTCAATTTTTTTTATTTTGTAGGAATAATTTTAAAAAAAAGCACTTTTTGAACTCAAAATAGGCGTTTTGCTCAAAAATCGAGCCTCAAAGCTTCTCAAAAACACCCTCGCAGACGTCTCCGTCGTGGGAAATGAGCCTGACCTTGCGGAAAAGACCGTGAAGCATTTTGTCGGTCTTGACTCTGACCTCGATAAAATCGGAGGTGTGCCCGTGAGCGTAACCGTCGGCGCAGGTCTCGAAAAGCACGTCTGCGACGCCGTTCTCCGCGATCTTTTTATCAAGTATCTTCGCGCGTATCTCTCGGCTGATCGCAGAAAGCTGCGCGACTCGCTCCTTTTTGACCTGCTCGGGCAGCTGTCCCTTCATTGCGGCAGCTACCGTCCCCTTACGCTTGGAGTAGGGGAAAACGTGTATCATCAAAAATTCCGCTTCTTTGGCGAAATCACAGGTCGCCGTAAAATCCTCGTCGCTCTCCTGCGGAAAGCCCACTATAACGTCGGTGGTAAATTGCGCCGAGGGTATAGCCTCACGCAAAAGCCTGATCGCGCGCATAGCCTGCTCGGCGTTGTATTTTCGCTTCATAAGCGCGAGAGTCTTACTGCTACCGCTTTGCAAAGACAGATGAAAATGCGGCGCGAGAGATCTTAAATCTTTTATTTTCTCAACGAATTCGGGCTTTATCGAGGAGGGATCAAGAGAGCCGAGGCGGACTCTGCCGATACCCTCGAGCTTGTCCACTGCAGAGATAAGAGATGCAAGATCCTGCCCGCAGGGAAGATCCTTTCCGTAAGAGCCCGTTTCGATTCCCGTGAGCACTATCTCTCTGCAACCACCCTCAACGAGTGACCTGACCTCGTCTATGACCTCGTCAAACGGCTTGGATCGGATAGGCCCTCTCGACGCGGGAATAGCGCAATAGGCGCATTTCGATTCGCAACCGTCCTCTATTTTGACGTAGGCGCGGGTACGCCCGAATTTTCTGATAGACATCTGCTCAAATCCTGATGAGTCGAGGTCGGGTATGGATATTTCTGCGTATTCGTTTTTCTTTCCGTTGCTTATAAGCTCGCAGAGCTTGTCGATGACCGTCATTTTGTTGGAGCTTCCGCAGATATAGTCAACTCCCTCAATGGCGGCGATATCCTCGGGAGACACCTGCGAATAACAGCCCGTAACGAGAATGAACGCGCGTGGATTTTTTGACATCATTCGCCGTATTGTCTGGCGCGCCTTTCTGTCCGACTCCGCAGTGACGGTGCAGGTGTTTATTATATAAGCATCGCATTTTTCGGAGTGAGGCTTTATCTCAAAGCCCTTTTTCTCAAGCGCCTCGGCTATTGCTTCGGATTCATATTGATTGACCTTACAGCCGAGCGTCACGATACCGACTTTTAATATATTCAACGCATCCCACTCCCTTCAAAAAGATTCGACTTATACATTTTACCACAAAAAAACGCTTTTGTAAAGAGAAAAGGCAATAAAAAAGGAACGGAAGTCGAGGCTTCCGTTCCTGAGACGTCAGATCATTTCAGCTTCTTTCTTTTTTGCGGGTATGCTTGAAGTGACCTTGTAGCCCTTGATATCAAGGAAGGTCTCGCCGTCGATCTGAAGAGCGCAGGGGTTATCAAATTCGACCTCTATCTCGTGTCCCGTATGTATAGCTATCATATCGGTGTGCTTGATATGCTCGCCTTTGAAGATCGAGGGAAAGTTCATAAGAGTTTTAAGCTTGCCCGAGCCGTACCAAACGACAAGGGTATTTGTGCCGTCGTCGTTAAGTCTGTCCTGAGCGGGAGCGCAGTTCATTCCTCCGCCGTAGTAGCGTCCGTGCATAGTAGCCGCTATCCAGACGCGAGGATACTTGTATTCAACTCCGTCAACTCTTACGGTCGCGTTCTTGGGCTTGAAGTCGTAGAGAAGCCCTTTTATGGCAATGCTCGTGTAGTTAACGGGTCTTTCGGGGTTTGCCGCCTTGAGCTTGTCGCCCACCTCACAGCAATATCCGTCGATACCAAAGCCGATGCCGTTGAGGAATCTGTATTTTTTACCGCTGACCTCCACCACGGGAAGATTGGTAATATATTCATTGACACGGAAGGGAGCGTCGTCAACGCTCTTGCCGATATCCTTAAGAAAATCGTTTCCCGTACCCGTAGCGCAGTAGAGCGCCTCGCAAGGCAGGTCAATGCCTTCGGTCTCGTAAACGAATCGGTTGAGAGTTCCGTCACCGCCGCAGATAACGAGTCTGTCCTCCGCGGTTACGTCGAGTAAGAAAGCGTGGGCGTCGTCGATCCTTGTGATGTCAATTATTTCCGCGCCCTCGTAGAGCTTGACTATCTCGTTTGCCTTTTCGAGCGCTTTTCCGTGACCAGAAAGAGGATTGTAAAGAATAAAGGTCTTCATATTAAGTCTCCGTTCAAATTAAATAAAAATGTCATTTACTATATTTTAATACGAAAACGGTCAAAATTCAATGCTTTTTGCTAAAATTTAAGAATTGGTAAAATAATTCAAATTATTAATTTTATATTAATTCCTTGCGCTGTTTTCAGGATATCTTTATCGAAAACGCGGGACAGGGAAGATTGTTACCGTTGTAAAGCTCGGGATCGACGTTGATCGCGAAGCAGTAGTTTACAAAGCAGACGTCGGCATCCTCGGGAACCGTTACCGTTACCTGAGAGCGCGAGGTTATCTTCGCCTCGGCGGGCTTTTTCTTTTCATAAGGTCCTACGGAGAACCCGTTTACATCAAGACCTATGCTGAATCTTGGATCCTGTCCCTTGACGATAAGTCCCGAGCCGACGTCGGTAAAGTCGATAGTGATCTCCTTTTTATCCTCGGAAAGAGATGCGCAGATCGGACGGGGAGATACGGCTTCGTGAACAGAGCCGACTCCGTATTCCTTTGCAAGAGCAAGCTTTGCAATTCTTTCACCAAGCTCAAGCTTTCTGGGGGAGTGCGCCCAATCGTAGCCCTCTACGATACCGAGGTCCATGTCAACTGTCAAGGTCATATCGGGAACGATTGAGAGCGCGTCGAACTGCTTGACTCGGACGATATCAAGGGCGGGGAAGAATTTGTTGCAATTCTCACCGTATTCACTCAACTGAATGTTGTAGACGGGGAAAGGCTGACCGAAAAGCTCTCTTTCGTTCTTGAAATAAGTCTGGAGATCGGCGGCGTAGTTTTCGGCGCAGTTTTTCCAAACGCCCTCGCTCTCACCCTGGAAGAATATCTGCGCCTTAAAGGGCAGGGGGATAATGGGGTTGATGAGTGTGTCAAAGGCACCGCCGATGCGAGTGTTTGCGCCCTTCGTATAGCCAAGCGAGTTAGCCAGCTCGACAGGAATAAGCTCACGAAGGCATACGCCTCCCGCCGCCATCATAACAAGACCGATGGGAGTGCCGATATGCTTGGTTACCTCCTTGGCGAAATACCAACCCAAAGCAGAAAATTTGAGAGAATTATCTTTGTCGGGGCGGTGCCATGACCAATCGGGATTGATGATATCGCGTTGGGGAAAATTGTTTTCCTTACCTAACGCCATACCGCTCCAGCCGTGCTGGAAGAAAAGACGGAAATTATCGTTTTCGTCAAATTCTACGCTGGGGGTAAGAGCCATACAGGATTCAAGATGAAGCTCGGCGTTTGACTGACCGCCAATTAACCAAACGTCACCGATAAGTATATCTTCAAAGGTAACGGTATGCTCAAATTCGTCGGAGATGACCATGACCTGAGGTTCTGTGCATTCGGGACGCGCCGAGAAGACAAGCTCAAATCGGTTGTCCTCGCCGATAGTGGCCGTTACGGTCTCATTCATAAAACGTCCCGTGACCTTGGCGCCTCCGTGAGTTGAAAATCCCCATACTTTAATGGGCTTTTCGCGCTGAAGCACCATATGGGACGAAAAGATTCCCGAAACCTTGAATTCGGGACATACCCAAGGATCGTCATTGATTTCGGTGGTCTCGGTGGTCTCGTTGCTGGGAAGAGCTATCTTTTTTTCATCCATGATCTTGTCCTCTTTATCGATAAGTAAATTAGGATAACAGTAGTAATACGAACCCGCTTCAAATCCTTGTCTTATAGCGCTTTCGGCGGCGTTCGTCCTTGATTTATTCCTATAAATCTTCGTCCTCCGCTTACCGAAATCATCTAAAATACAAGGCTTTGAGGTCGAAGAATTTTGAATAGACGAATTTTTGTTCTTGAAAGGAAATGGCAGCAGTTAATAGTAGAGCTATTTACAAGGCCAATGACGCATCAAGGGCGAAAATTCGTCATTCAAAATCGGGTTCGTATTATTACTGTTATCTTATGATAATTAATTATATCACCCGAAAATGTAAAAGTCAATGTAAAATCAATGAAAAGTGTTTTTCAGGTTTTTATGCCGAATTTTGAAAAAGCCCTTGAAAAAGATAAAATTATGAGGTATAATATTATATAGAATATAAAATCTGCTTGACAGAAAGGAAAATAACTATGAGCACACTTCACATCGTAGATCATCCCCTTATTCAGCACAAGCTTTCCATTATGAGAAACAAAAAGACGGGCTCCAAGGATTTCAGAGAGCTTCTCAACGAGATAGCAATGCTTATGGGTTACGAGCTGACAAGAGACCTTCCTCTTGAGGAGATCACCATCGAAACTCCTATCCAGAAGACCACGGCATACACTATTTCGGGCAAAAAGCTTGCTATCGTTCCTATCCTTCGAGCAGGTATCGGAATGGTCGACGGTCTTCTTGATCTCGTTCCCGTTGCAAAGGTCGGTCATATCGGTCTTTACCGTGACCCCGAGACTCATCAGCCCGTTACTTATTATTGCAAGCTTCCCGCTGATATCGACAGAAGAATAGTTATTCTCGTTGACCCTATGCTCGCAACGGGCGGCTCTGCAAGCGACGCTTTGACAAAGCTTAAGGAAGCAGGATGTAAGCATATCAAGTTTATGTGTCTCGTTGCCGCTCCCGAGGGAATTGAGAAGGTACAGGCAGACCATCCCGACGTTGATATCTATACCGCGGCTCTTGACGAAAAGCTCAACGACCACGCGTACATCGTTCCCGGTCTCGGAGACGCAGGCGACAGAATATTCGGTACACTTTGACGAGAATGCGGAACTCCTTTTTGCTAAAAAGGAGTTCCGTACCTCCCCAAAAACCTTAAAATAGGCAAGTAGGGTTTATAGACGGTTTAGGTTTAAAATGGCGGCGTAAAATATTGCTATCCCCATATAGATAAATAAATCGTCTGTATTTTCCACTATCCTATGGGAAGTTCTTTTACCTGCTTTTCTTTCAAGAAAAGCAGGGGAAATGGAAATATATGCAAATATTAAAAATAAACAAAAACGACGCGGGGCAGAGGCTTGACAAATTTCTTACGAAAGCCGTCAAGGGACTTCCTGCGTCGCTTATGTATAAATACATAAGAACGAAAAAGATAAAGGTCAACAGACAGAGAACG
>JAZSJO010000160.1:0-2179 GCA_045534365.1 Eubacteriales bacterium | reverse complement strand
CTACCCTCAGCGCGCAGATAGCCGTGCTTGAGAAAAACGCGGGGCTTTCCAAGGAGGAGGCAAAGGCAGAACTCGTTGCAAAGCTTGACAGTGAGCTTCAACACGAGACGGCACTTAAAATTGCAGAGTATGAGGAGAAGTTTAAGGATGAGGCTGATACAAAGGCCCGAGACATACTTTCTCTCGCTATTCAGAGGTTCGCGGCAGACCACGTAAGTGAGGTGGCTATATCGGTCGTTCAGATTCCGAGTGACGAAATGAAGGGCCGCATAATCGGAAGAGAAGGAAGAAATATTCGTACTATTGAAAACCTTACGGGCGTTGAGCTTATAATAGACGATACGCCTGACGTAATTACCGTCTCCGGCTTTGATCCCGTCAGACGTGAGATTGCGAGAATCGCGCTTGAAAAGCTCGTTGCGGACGGAAGAATCCATCCCGCAAGAATTGAGGAGATGGTTGATAAAGCGCGCCGTGACGTAGATATAGCTATAAAGCAGGCGGGCGAAAAGGCTGTATTTGAAACGGGTGTTCACGGACTTCATCCCGAGCTTATAAAGCTTCTTGGAAGAATGAAATACCGTACTTCGTACGGACAGAACGCTCTTCGCCATTCAATAGAGGTTTCTATGCTTCCGGTGTTATGGCTGACGAGATGGGTGTTGACGTTTCACTTGCTAAAAGAGCAGGTTTGCTTCATGATATCGGTAAGGCTGTTACCGCCGAGGCTGAGGGCTCTCATATTGAGCTTGGTGTTGAAATCGCCAACAAATACCGCGAGAATAAGGACGTTATTCACGCAATTGAGTCGCACCATAATGACGTTGATCCCAAAACTGCGATTGCATTTATCGTTCAGGCGGCTGACGCAATCAGCGCTGCACGTCCGGGCGCACGCAGAGAGGGTGTTGGAAATTACATCAAGCGTCTTCAGAAGCTTGAAGAGGTTGCAGGCGGATTTGACGGGATTGATAAGACCTTTGCAATTCAGGCAGGACGCGAGGTCCGCATAATGGTTAAGCCCGAAATCGTTGATGACGACAAGATGAAGATTCTTGCGCGTGATATCGCAAAGAAAATCGAGAACGAGCTTGATTATCCGGGACAGATCAAGGTTAGCGTAATCCGCGAAAACAGAATAATCGATTACGCGAAGTAATGATGAACATAATGCCGAAATAACGGCAGAACAAAAGGGCGTGTTTCGGCATCGCCCTTTTTATTAATAAACGCAATTAATAAATTTATTAAAGTAGAAAAGAGAATTTTTGTGAACATACTTGTTATCGGAGACGTCGTAAGTCCGCAGGGAATAGAGCATCTGAAGAAAAATCTTTGGAAGATAAGAGAAAATAACAAAATTGACTTTTGTGTTGTAAACGGTGAGAACGCGTCATTTGTGACGGGAATATCCGCTGACCTTGCCGACATGCTCCTCAGAGCGGGAGCCGACGTTATAAGCGGCGGAAACCATACTCTTCGGAATAAAGCGGTATATACCTATCTTGACGATAACGGAGCTATACTCCGTCCAATAAATTTCGGTGACGGAGCACCGGGGCACGGATACGTTATAGCAGACGCTCAGGGATACAGAGTTCTCGTAATCAATGCTCTGGGCAATGTCCACATGGATCCCGTGCTTGATTCTCCTTATACTTATATAGACAGACTTCTTTCCGACCTTAAGGGTAAATACGATTTTGCTATACTTGATATTCACGCTGAGGCGAGCGGAGAAAAGCTGGCTATGGGATATGCTTACGACGGTAAGATAAGTATTATTTTCGGTACGCATACTCATGTTCAGACGGCAGACGAGAGAATATTGCCGCGCGGTACCGGATATATAACCGATGTTGGTATGTGCGGTCAGACGGGGGGCGTTCTCGGAATGGATGCCGAGTGCGTCGTGAAAAGAATGAGAACGCGCCTTCCTCATAAATTCGTAGCTGCAGAGGGGGCGTGTGAAGCAAACGGAGTTATATTTGAGCTTGACACGGCATCGGGAAGAATAACACGAATAAGCAGAATTACTTTTTAACAAAGGATTTTTATGAAAGAATTAACTACGCGCGTAGGTGTAATAAGAGCAGGGCATGAGGGAATAGAGTCAGCGATCGCATCTGCGGGAATTAGCGTTGAAACAGTGCTTTTCACGATAAATCTTGACGCTGTC